>USLC01000125.1 GCA_900555375.1 uncultured Eubacteriales bacterium | reverse complement strand
CCGCAACCACGGCTTGGGAAGCCGTTATTTTACCGCTGAACTATGCCTGCATATATTTGCAGTAAAAGATACTTAAGTATCTTTTACTGCATTTTTTATAAGCTGCTGTTTTTAAGCATATTGTTCATACGCTCTTCAACCTGCTTTTCAACCGCGCTGTCATCCCCGCTGTTATTTTCGGATGAATCCGATTTATTTGTATTGCTGTTGCTATCGGCAGATGTATTGCTGCCCGTTGCCTTAACGAACGCGCCATAATCAGCCTTAGGATTATAAGCGATAACCTCACCGACCTTAAGACCTGAGATAATCTGTACATTTGTTCCGTCGGATATTCCATATTTAACCGATACAAGCGAACAGCCCTTCGGAACCTTGATTTCGGGGTGATTTAACTGATTGTCTATAGACTCGCTTATATCCTTATCGGATGTTGAATCATCATTTTTTACTATAACAAGGGCGTTTTGACCGTCTGATTTTAAAAGCGCATTTTGAGGAACGGTTGTAGAACTGTTTGCAGTGTCTAAAATAACCTTTGCTTTAACTTTCATTCCTGCCTTTAATTCCTCGGGCTCTGTAACCGCAACGGTAACATCAAATGAAACTTTTCCGTTTTCATCGGTCTTACCCTCAACCCCAACGGATGATACCTCGCCCGAAAATTTTGTATCGGGAACTGAATCGGAGGTAATGGTAACAGGCTGACCCTTTTCGACCTCTGAAATACGTGATTCATCAACGCTGAAGGTAAGAGTAAGCTTGCTTGTGTCCAGAACAACCATCATCGGCTTATATGAATTTGCATCACCGACATTATCGCCCGTTTTATTGTTTTTTTCGATTATAACGCCGTCTATGGGCGATTTAACGGTATATGCTTCAAGCTGCTTTTCTGCCGCCTGAACGTCAATTTCACTTGATTTTTTGTCGTATTTTGAGGTGTCTTTATTTGAAGAAGAGCTGTTATTAAGCTTTACGCTTGCAATCAGCTGCCCCGATGACACCGAACGCCCAACAGAGGCGCTAACTATCGAAACCGTTCCCGAGACATAAGAGATAATCGGGGCTTTGGAACCGTTACTTTTTTTAATCATACCGATTTGAGAACCCGCGGTTACAATACTTCCCTGCTTTACTGTCATACTTTCGATTGTGCCTGCTTCCGGTGCGATTATTCGACCGGTATCGGTTGAAATCGAGCTGCCCGATGCGGAATCACTTGCCTTGCTGAGTTCATTTTTTGCGCGCTCTAAGGCAAGCTTTGCTTCGGTATCGTCAAGTTTATACAAAACATCGCCGGCAGAGACCTTATCTCCGACATCGTACTTGGATTCTGCAATTTTGCCCGATACAAGCGAGACAATCTCATATTTATCCCCCGATGCAAGAACGCCCTCAGCCTCCATTGTGCTGACTATATTTTCTTTTGAGGCGGCATACTGAACGTAATTTCTGAGCGGATTTGCCATACATACAGCTCCGTAGCCCGCGCCGGCTATTATTGCGGCAACCAAAACGATGCACACAATTATTGTCTGAAGCCTGTGTGATTTAATAAATACAGACGCTTTTTTTAACATACTGTTGTCTTTATGTACAGAATCAAGAGCCTCAGAGATTTCCTGCGTGTTAAGCAGTTTTGTGGTTTGCATATCTTCATCGGCGGCAATTTCAGCCGGTACGGAATCTTCGTTTTTATTTAATAAAGAGCCGTCATCCGAGAAACTGTCACCCGAAAAAGAGCCGTCATCATTCAAAGCATCCGAATCTTCTGTAATTTGGCTGTCTTCATTGAACAGAACAAAATCATCGGGTCTTTCGTTATCATTATTATCTTTGCGGAAAAACATATTACTATCTCCATTCAACAGTTAATCAATCTTAAAATCTTAATTATTATAACAGATTTTTATTGTTTAAATGTTAAGTAATTGTTAAATTACTTATACTTTTATATTACTAAATTGTTTATAAGCGGAATCGGTAATAATTCCTGTCCGTTTTAAATATAATTTATCAGACAAAGAGGACAAGGAGGAGAGTATTTAATGAAGTTTGATCCCGCTTTGATAATAGCCGCGCTGATAGGGCTTTTTGTGTTGTATATAATCTGCAGAATTTTTATAAGGCAGATTTTGTGGATAGTCAAATTAGCGTTAAGCTGTGCAATAGGCTGCGCGGCAATGCTTTTGATAAACCGCTTCGGCGCACCGTTTGGAATGACCCTTGCTTTAAATCCGCTGACCGCAATGATAAGCGGAGTGCTGGGACTTCCGGGAATTGCAATGGCTCTTGTTCTTCAGGCAATTTTGTAGCCTGTTACAACGCGGTCACGGTCTTCGAGGTCTTTAATCACTTTTACATCTCTGTAGCCGCTCTCCTGCATTAAAGAGCTGACCGCGCTGCCTTGATTATATCCGATTTCAAAGGCGAGCAAGCCGCCTTTTTTAAGCGCCGCGGTTTTGGCTATTGCTCTGTAAAAGTCAAGTCCGTCCCGACCACCGTCAAGAGCAAGGCTCGGTTCAAAACAGCGCACCTTTCTGTCAAGAGTGGATATCATATCTGATTCTATATAAGGCGGATTTGAAACAACGCAGTCGGCTTCTTTTGGCATAACTTCTTTTGTTACGTCAAGAGTAATTATCCGAACCCTGTCATTAACGCCAAGGCGCTGTGCGTTTATGCGTGAAGTTTCAATTGCATCGGGGGAAATATCTGCAAGGACAACAGAGGCATCGCTTATATATTTTGCAAGGCTCAGACCTATGCAGCCGCTTCCGCAGCAGAAGTCATATATAAGCGGTTTTACGCTTTCATTTAAATTTTCGATTACAGTTTCAACCAAAACCTCGGTATCGGCTCTTGGAATAAGAACGCCTTTTTTTACTTTAAATTTAAGCGACATAAATTCACATTCGCCGACTATATACCGAACAGGCTCGCCGTTTGCCGCTCTTTCGGCATAGCTGCGGATTTTGGCACATTCTTCGTCCGAAACACTCCTGTCTCCGATAACAAGCTGAGTTTTATCGATATTTAAAGCTTCCGTAATTATAACAGAGGCATCGGAGGCGGCTTCTTCCGAAGGCGACAGCTTTTTAATAATTTCGGCACGAAGCTCTTTAACATTCATAATCCCATATCACCATTTGTCTTCATCTTTGTTTTCGGGGATAACGGCTTTAAGCGCGGTTATCGCAACCTCAATCTGGCTGTCATCGGGTTCGTTTGTGGTTATAAGCTGAAGAAGCATTCCCGGTTTGCTGACGGCGCGCGTTAAAGCGTTGTCGTATCTGCCCGCCAGTTTTATAATTTCGTATGAGATTCCGGCAACAATCGGCAGAAGAAGCAAACGCAGAAAAAGCCTTGTTATAACCCACGGCAAAGCCGCAAGCGCGTGCCCAATCAGCGGAATCGCCGCAAATTTTTCGGCGTCCCACGGTATGACTGAATATACAAGTATACTTATTATCATAACCAAAAGCAAAAAGCTTGTTCCGCATCTGGGGTGAAGTCTCGATTGCTTTCTGACATTTTCAACAGTTAGGTCAAGTCCGTTTTCGTAGCAGAAAATGGACTTATGCTCGGCTCCGTGGTACATAAATGTCCGCTGAATATCTTTCATTCTGGAAATGAGCAGAATATACCCAAAGAAAATCACAAGACGAACTGCACCTTCAAGCAGTGTGATCAAAGTAGTAGAATCTGTAAAT
>USLC01000124.1 GCA_900555375.1 uncultured Eubacteriales bacterium | reverse complement strand
AATCAGGCATAAGAGAATCGGTTTTATGCGGCTTTAATCTCTTATATCTACATATCAATAATAATCCACGAAAGAGGTGGCACATAAAATGGAGAATTTTAGTGTTAAATTATCAAAGATTGTTAATAATATGAAATTGGATAAGCTGTATTATCCTCAGCACGAGGTTATGGTCACAACGGCTGATCTTAACAGACCGGGGCTTCAGATTACGGGATTTTTCGATTACTTTGACCCGAGGCGGATTCAGGTCTTCGGAATGGTAGAGAATACTTATCTTGCGACCCTTACCTCTGAAGAGAGATACAATGCGCTTCGCAAATTGTTTGAAAAGCGTGTTTCGGCGGTTGTTATGACGAGAAACGGAAACGCCACACCTGAGATGATGAAGCTTGCCGAAGAATTTGATACCCCTGTATTGCGTACCGCTCAGCCGACATCGTATTTTACAAGCGCGCTTAATTCATTTTTGAATGTAGAGCTTGCGCCGAGAATCACACGTCACGGCGTGTTGGTTGAAGTTTACGGTCAGGGCGTGTTTATAATGGGCGAAAGCGGAGTAGGTAAAAGCGAGGCGGCGGTTGAGCTTATAAAAAGAGGTCACCGTCTTGTTGCGGACGACGCGGTTGAAATTAAAAAAGTTTCGTCCATCTCTCTGGTCGGATACTCGCCCGATATCATTAGGCATTTTATAGAAATCAGAGGTATAGGAATCGTTGACGTCAAGAATATATTTGGTATGGGTGCGGTTAAAGAGTCTGAAAAGATAGACCTGATTATTCACCTTAAAACGTGGGAAAGAGGAAAGCAGTATGACAGGCTTGGGCTTGTTGACGAATACACAAACATATTGGGGCTTGATATTCCGTCGCTTACCATTCCCGTGCGTCCCGGCAGAAACCTGGCTGTAATATTTGAGGTTGCCGCTATGAACAACCGTCAGAAGCAGATGGGATATAATGCAGCAGAGGAGCTTAACCGACGTATAGCAGAGCATTTGGGAAACTTTGGCGATGAATAAGTTTTATAATAAACAGGAGATGTACTGATACAATGATAAAAGTTTTGGTTGATACACATACGCACACAAATTGCAGCACACACGCGCACAGCACGCTTCTTGAAAACGCATATGCGGCAAAAGAGAGAGGGCTTGAGATGCTTTGTATGACAAATCACGCGCCCGCTATTCCGGACTCTCCGCATATTTGGCATTTTGAGACTATGGGCAGTCTCCCAAAAGAGATAAAAGGCGTTAAAATGGCCTACGGTGCGGAAGCAAATCTTTTAGACCTTGAAGGAAATATCGATTTGCCCGAGGATGTGCAAAAAAAGATGGATTTGATAGTTGCTTCTATTCACAGCCCGTGTCTTGCGCCCGAAACATCGGATGATTATACAACAACATATCTCGGCGCGATAAAAAATCCTTATATAACGATTCTCGGTCACAGCGGAAGCGCAAATTATCCGTATGATATAGATGCTGTTGTAAAAGCGGCAAAGGAATATAATAAGTGTATAGAGATAAATAACCATACGTTTACCGTTCGCAGACCGAGTATAGAGAACTGCAGAAAGATTGCTCTTGCCTGCAAAAAGTATCAAACGAACATTGTTGTGTCATCCGACGCCCATAATTCTTTTGATATAGGAAATTTTGATAATGCGATTAAGATGCTTACGGATATAGACTTTCCCGAGGAGCTTATAGTAAACGCAACGGCTCAGCGGTTTACGGAGTATTTGAGTAGTCTGAAAAAATAATTCAGCCGGAGGATATAATTAAGCAATGTTAGAGACAGTATTAAGATTGATTACAGAAATAGTAGGTATGCCCGGGGTATTGGTTGAAGAACTGATGAGTAGGCATACTACATTTAAAATAGGCGGTCCGGCAGATGTTATTATCGAGCCGCCGGGAGAGAAGCAGCTTGCTGCGGTTATGAAAATGCTTAAAAGATTTAAGGTTCCTTATTTTGTTATGGGAAACGGCTCGAATCTTTTGGTTGGAGATAAAGGTATAAGAGGAGCGGTTGTTAAAATTTCGGGTACTATGAGCAAGTGCGGAGTAGATGAAGACGATGACACAATAATACGTGCGGAAAGCGGAGTTAAGCTTTCAAAGCTTGCAAATACGGCTTTAAACAACGCTCTTTCGGGATTTGAATTTGCCGCGGGAATCCCCGGAACCCTCGGCGGAGCAGTATATATGAATGCAGGTGCATATGGCGGAGAGATGAAAGATGTTATAAAAGAAGTAACTTTTATCGATACAAGCGATTGCAGTATTCATACGATTCCGGTTGAAGAATGTGACTTTGGTTACAGAAAAAGCAGATTTTCAAGCGGAGACGCAATTATAACCGGTGCGGCAGTTAAGCTTGAAAACAGGGATATGACGGAAATACGCGAAAAAATGAACGACCTTGCAGAGCGGCGCAGAAGCAAGCAGCCGCTTGACAGGCCAAGTGCAGGAAGCACATTTAAGCGCCCCGAGGGATATTTTGCGGGAACTCTTATTCAGGATACGGGACTTAAGGGATATCGCATTGGCGGAGCGGAGGTCTCTGAAAAACACGCGGGCTTTATTGTAAACGCAGGCGGAGCGACGGCAAAGGACGTGCGCGAGCTTATAGAGTATGTTAAGGCGGAGGTTGAGAAGAAGTACGGTGTTGAGCTTGAACCCGAGGTGAAATTTGTCGGGGAGTTTTAAATACAAAGGAGGGACGGCAATATGAGATTTATTATTATAACCGGTCTCAGCGGAGCGGGAAAAACACAGGTTGTAAAGGCTTTTGAGGATATGGGCGATTATTGTGTTGACAATATGCCGCCCGAGCTTATACCCAAGTTTGCTGAAATCTACAGAAGAAGCGCAAAGCCTGATGATTGTGTGGCGATTGTGTGCGATATACGCGGCGGAGATATGTTCAGAAAGCTTGAAGGAAGCCTTGATGAGCTTTCAGAGCTTGGTTATGAATATGAGATATTGTTTTTGGAGGCGTCCGATGAGACGCTTGTCAGAAGATATAAAGAAACGCGGCGAAACCATCCACTTGCCGGAGGAGACAGACTTATAGACGGAATCAGAAAAGAAAGACAGCTTCTTGACGGGGTTCGGAAAAAGGCTGCCAAGATAATAGATACGACAACGTTTAGTGCGGCTCAGCTAAGAAAGCAGATAGAGGCTGTATATGGCGCCGAATCGAACTTCGGAGGAATGATGGTACATATTATGTCATTCGGCTTTAAGTACGGGATTCCGACCGATGCGGATTTGGTTTTTGATGTGAGGTTTATGCCAAACCCATTTTATGTGCCCGAGCTTAAAGAGCATACGGGACTTGAAGCGTGCATACGCAATTATGTTATGGACTCGGATATAAGTCGCGAGTTTTTAAAAAAGCTTATCGATATGATAGAATTTCTTGTGCCACAGTATAAAAAAGAGGGCAAGCTTAGGCTTGTTATAGCCGTAGGCTGCACGGGCGGGCATCACAGAAGCGTTACGATTGCCGAAGAGCTTTACAGTGCGATAACAATGGCGGGCTATAATACTATGGTGTCGCACAGGGATATAAAAAAGGGAATTTAACCGTTTTTGCCGAAAGGTGGATGCACTATGAACAGAGCCGGATATAAGCCCAATATTCTTGCAATAGGCGGAGGTACAGGGCTTTCTACTATGCTGAGAGGCTTAAAGGCGTATACGCCGAATATAA
>USLC01000123.1 GCA_900555375.1 uncultured Eubacteriales bacterium | reverse complement strand
AGCTCTTTACCCGTACAGCCAATCATCTCTATATATCCGTTAAGCCTGTCCTTAAACATTTTATCCCCTCCTGCCGCCGACGGCTTTTCTGTAATGCCATTATAGCACACCTGTTAAAAAAAATAAAGGTATATCGCATAAATTTCACATTCGGGCAATGCCAATTTATGAAATTTTATTTACTGATTTTTTTATATATGGTAAAATATATTTAATGGTAATAAATATAATTACAGTCGGAAAATTAAAAAGAAAGGCAGATGTTTTATGAAACCTAAAAAATTTATTTGTACCGCTCTCGGTACGGCAATGCTGCTTACCGCGGCGTATGTTCCCGCGGCAAACGCGTGGAGCGTTTATGACACAGACTACGGTATGGAATGGAACGAACAGAGCAAAACAGCTGTAACCGATGATATGGAGGAGTATCGGCAAAATGATTCGCTCGAATCGCTTGTATATACTATCCGTGATGACGGCTCGGCAATGATTACAAGTTATTCGGCGAAATTCTGGTACGACTCAGACCCGAATTTTACGGTTGAACTTAATATTCCGTCAGAGATAAACGGTCACACGGTTACAGCTATAGGTGACGGAGCACTTCGTGAGAGCGCAACAAAAATTTCCGGTATCACACTGCCGCCTACGATAAAGGAAATCGGAAACAGAGCCATTGACTGTCGGTACTTAAAATATCTTAAATTAAATGACGGGCTTGAAGTTATAAAAGACTACGCCATAAACTGCGGCGATGTGCTTGAAACGCTGGTTATCCCCGACAGTGTAAAATATATAGGAGATGAAGCAATCAGCGGTGAGGCGCTTAAAAATATTACAATGCCGAAAAACCTCGAATATATGGGCAAGAGAATATTTTTCGGCTCGGCTTATGACGCAGACCCGAACAACCGCATTGACGGAATTCAGTATCACGGACAATATTTGATTGCGGGAATCCGAATCGGCTATGCCGCAATAGAAAATCCCGACCCGTCCGCACCGACCGAGAACAAGCAGATTCACGAATGGGAAGCCGTTGGCGATATTGAAATCCGCGAGGGTACAACTCTTATGGGTGTTGATGCGTTTGGAATGTCAAACATTACCTCGGTTAAATTTCCGTCAACATTAAAATCAATTTCGCACCTTGGCTTTTATTGGTGTAAAAATCTTAACAATGTTGTGATTCCCGGTACGGTGAAAGAAATCGGAGACAATGCCTTTTCGTGGAACGAAAGCCTGTCAAACCTCACAATTGAAGAGGGCGTTGAGCATATCGGTCAGGCGGCATTCTTCCGCTGTAACAACTTAAACGAGGTTACGATTCCGAGAAGTGTAACACAAATTGATATGCACGCCTTTGGCTGGGATTATGTCAATGACTATGACGTAAGAAACGAAAATCTTGTAATTAAATGCTACAGCGGTACAGCCGCAGAGCAATACGCAAGAGATAACGGATTTGAGTGCATCCTGCTCGATACGGGAGAAACCATCGGAAAAGGCGAACCTACCGCTGCCGCGGACGACAGATTTGTATGCGAAGAAAAGGGCGATAGTTGCGCGGTTAAAAGATTTAAAGATATTAAAAGCGCGGACGGCGACCCCGACCACAGCGGAATTGAGTTTTGCCTGGACAACGGTATTATGAACGGAACGGGAGACGATACATTCTCGCCCGATGACAATATCACAAGAGCACAGTTTGCAACAATGTTTTATCGCCTTGCGGGCTCGCCCGAGACATCGGCAAGCGACAGATTCAGCGACCTCACCGAAGATTGGTACAAAAAATCTGTAAATTGGGCGGCGGAAAACGGTGTTATCAACGGAACGGGTGGCTCATCATTTTCTCCGTACGACACAATAACCCGCGAACAGATTGCGGCTATATTCTACAGATATGCACAGTCTAAAGGGCTTGATGTATCGCTTGACGATTCGGGCATTTCATCTGCGCTTGAAGGGTACAACGACTTTTCTGATATATCAGACTACGCAAAAACCCCTGTTGCGTGGTGCTTTAAAGAAAACGTTATGTTTATACACTCTACCAACGGATATGAATATTCAATCTGCCCGAAGGTTGCGCCGACACGCGCCGACACGGCAACAATGTTCTGGAATTTTGATTCTGTACTGAAAAACAACTAAAACGAAAGGCGGAATTTATTATGATTAAAATGAAACGAATATGGGCGGCGTTAATCGCACTTTGTATGCTGCTTACACTTATGCCTGCAGCGGCGTTCGCCGAGGGCGAAACAAGCGGCAAATGCGGCGAAAATCTGACGTGGCAATATGATGAAATTACAAAAACGCTTACAATAAGCGGAACGGGCGATATGTATAGTTATACTATGACTGCGGGTACGGGCGTAACCGCGAGAATGCTCGCTCCGTGGAGAGCCGATGAATCAATAAAAAACAATCTTGAAAAAGTTGTAATAGAAGATGGGGTAACGGCAATAGGTTCGTACGCATTTTACGGATGTCCAAATCTTAAAGAGGTTGTGCTTCCCGAAAGCGTAACCGAAATAAGAAGTAATGCCTTTTACGACTGCACCATGCTTAAAACAATAAATATTGATAAAATCACTAAATTATGGAGTAATGTATTTACGGGTTGTGACAGCCTTGAAAGTGTTACCCTTGCCGAGGGACTTGCATATGTATCCTCCGGAACATTTTCGGATTGTAAAGGTTTGAAGTTATTGACTATTTCGTCATCCGTAACCTCATTTGAAGAGGGGTTCTACGGATGCACTTCGCTGGAAAGCATTGTGGTTGCTGATGGCAATACGGTGTATTCTTCTCAAGATGGGGTGCTTTACAACAAAGATATAACAACGCTTATAAAGTTCCCTTTGAATAAGTCTGTTATAGGATTTACAATACCCGATACCGTTACCGAAGTTGAGGGCAACGCTTTTTACGGACATCAGAAAGAAGGTGAATATGACAAAAACGGACTCCTTATTGTCGGGGAATGGATTGTAGGGACAAAAGATATCGTCTGCGAAAACTATGAAATAAAAGTTAATGACAGCGTTACTCATATTGCGGATGGCATTTTTGCAATTGAAAATCTGAAGAGTATATCTGTACCGAAAAGCATCACCTCAATCGGCATAGGCGCGTTTAGCGGAGATAACCTTACAGGTATTTCCGTAAACGAAGAAAATACGGCTTACTCATCGGAAAAAGGAATTTTATATAACAAAGACAAGACTGAGCTGATTCAGTATCCGATAGGAAAAACCGATGAGGAGATTATCCTTGCAGATACAGTGAAAAAAATCGGCAGTCGGGCGTTTAGTTATAACAAGCACCTTAAAAAAGCGGAACTGCCCGGCGTGGAAGAACTCGGCGACTTCGCCCTTGCGTATACGGATGTCGAGGATGTAACACTCTCGCCCTCGCTTAAAAAAATCGGCAGCTGGGCGTTTGCTTGGTGTGAAAAACTTGAAAAAGCAGACCTGCCCGAAGGTGTTGAATATATAGGAAGTCAGTCATTCAATCAATGTAAGACTCTGAAAAATATTTATATTCCCGAAAGTGTGACATTTGTGGGTGAATATGCCTTTAACAATACAAATATTTGCGACTCAACGGGCAGCGGAAAAGTTTATTATCACGACAATTGGCTGTTGTACGTGGGAGGATACCACGACTTATCCGGAAGCTTTGAAATAAAAGACGGAACAGTCGGAATATGTGAACGGGCACTATATTATCAGCCG
>USLC01000122.1 GCA_900555375.1 uncultured Eubacteriales bacterium | reverse complement strand
CGTTCCCGACAGTACAGTGAGCCTTACGTCTCCGTCCACTTCCGCGCGCATCACGCCGCTGACCGTTCCGCTGATCTCGCCGCTGACTATACCGTCGACAAGCACCTTTCCGCTGCGCTCCTCCTTCTTTATCACCTTCGGAACCGCAAACGAGGTCTTATCCGCAAGGTCGCCGCCAATGAGCAACATCTGCGGCAGAACAAAAAGCACAAGGAACATTGAAATTATAGTTCCGCGTCCCAGACACTGTCCTATCCCGGCGATCGTCGCCTCCGATGTCATCCGCCCTATCAGCGTTCCGGCGACAGTGAGGATGGTACCGGAGGTGAGTACCGTCGGAAATGCGAAATTCAGCGTCTCTATTATGGCCTCTTTATGAGGCATTTTGTCCTTCAGCTCCTGATAACGCGTTGCTATGACTATTGCATAGTCGATATTTGCGCCCATCTGAATAGAGCTTACAACCAGATAGCTTAAGAAGAACATCGGCTTGCTTTCTATAAACGGGAACGAAAAGTTCATCCATACGCTTCCCTGAATAACCAAAATCAATATTATTGGTATTCCCGCCGAGCAGAATGTGAACAGCAGAACAAGCATTACAAACAAAACCGACAATATACTTATCAAAATATTATCCTGTCCGAAGGTCGATGACAAATCAAAGTCACTGGTCGAGTTACCCACAAGCAAAACGTCATCGCCGTAATACTTCTTTGCCTCATCACGCAGCGTATCCAAAAATTCAAATGTCTCGCTGCTCTCTTCGGGCAGATTAAGGTCAAGCACAATACGGCTGTAATGCTCGCCGAGGAGCTGTTTCTTTCCGTCGGAAAGCTTATCATTTATTTCATTTATCTTATCTTCCATTTCGGCGTCAAGCGAAACGGTGTGGTTCTGAACCTCTTCATAAACAAAATCAAACATATTAATCAGCGGAACGCCGTAGTCATCGATTCCGCCTATTATCTTGCCGACGTTCTCTTTCTCAACCGCGTAGGCGGAATACAAAAGTCTGACAAGCTCTATGTCAACATCGGTAAGCTCTGAAAACTGCCTCGGTGCAAGGCGGTCGGCAAGAGCATATCCGTCAAGAGCTTCTGTGTTTGCAAGCCCCGTTATTGTATCAATCTGGTCATACTTTTCAAGGTCTTTCACAAGCTCTTTCTCTTTATCATAATCGCCCACAGGCACAAGAACGGCAAGGATATTACTGCTTTTAAACGTGTCCGAAATCATCTCGTCCGCAATCTGCGAATCGTTTTTCGCAAATGTTGAAAGCAGGCTGTAGCTGTAAGCATAAGGGCAGTTGTTTGCCAAAAAGAACGATGCGATAAGCAGTACCCCAAAGACCGCGGGCATAATGTACCGAAGCTTTACGACAATTTTGCCCCAATGGTTTATCTCGGGCACAAAGTTTTTATGATGCGTTCTGTCAATCAGACTGCTGAATGACAGAAGCAGCCCCGGCATAAGCGTAAACACGGTAAGAATACTTAAAAAAATCGATTTTATAAGCACAACGCCCATATCATAACCGATTCTGAAATGCATAAACGTCATTGCCATCAAGCCCGAAAGCGTGGTAAGACAGCTGCCCGATATCTCGGGTATGGCTTGCGTCAGCGCGGATATAACGGCTTCTCTCGCTTCCTTTGTTTCTCTCTCTTCGGTATAGCGGTGGCACAGAATTATGGCATAGTCAATCGCCAAAGCCAGCTGAAGCACCACCGCAACAGAGTTTGAAACAAACGAGATTGTTCCCATCATAAAGTTTGTTCCTTTATTTAAAAGCGCGGCAGCTATAAATGTAAGCAAAAGCGTCGGTATCTCCATATACGTCCTTGAAGTAAAAAACAATACCGAGACAATGATAATACATACTATCACCATAACCCGCGAAATCTCCTTGGCAATCGTATTTGCCTTTGTATCACCCAATTCCGCCGAAACATATGTGTCATATTCAGACAGCATATCCTTTGCCGCATCCAGCGCCGTCTCACTTATTTTATCGTCCGTTCCGCCGTCAAAGGTAATTGAAAACAGCGCCGATGAATCGGAATAGTGCTTCTTTGAATCGTCAAAGTCAACTTCTTTTATTCCGTCAATATCGTTAAGCTTTTTCGACAGCTCTTCCGCATCGTCATATGATATATTGTCAACCATTATCTTCGCGGTTGCATAAGTAGTAAACTCTTCATCCATAATGGTAAGTCCGCGGCGCGTCTCTGTATCGTCCGCAAGATAATCAGTCAAAGTATTGTTTACCTTAACCCAGTTTGAAGAAAACAGACAAAATATTATCGCTATTATGTATATAAGATAAAACGCCTTGCGCTTATCCACTATAAACGCCGCTGCTCTTTCAATCGGCGACTTTCCGCCGTTCTTTGATGCCATACGCCTCACCTTTTCCCTTCGTCTTAATTTGATTTATATAAAATAATTGACAACTGTCTATAATTAGTGTATTATATCATTAAACATACTATTTATATAATACAATATTTTAAAAAAATTTTCAATACCCAATTAAATTACTTTTGTACATTAATAGACATATTTAAAGAATTGTGTCTATTAATATGGAGAGAATAATGGAAAACAAAAAAGAGGACAGAAGAATAAGAAAGACAAAAAAGTTGCTGACCGACAGTCTGGCGGCGCTTCTTGCCGAAAAGCCGCTGAAAAGCATAACCGTGCGCGAGCTTGCCGAAATTGCGGATATAAACCGCGGAACATTTTACCTGCACTACCGCGATGTGTACGATATGGTTGACAAGCTTGAAACCGAGGCTTTTGAACGTTTTAATGAAATAATCAACAGCTACGAACCGTCGTACGAGCAAGAGAGCTTTCAGACGTTTTTAACCGAATTTTTTGAATTTCTTGCCGACAACAGCCTTCTTGCCAAATGCCTGATAGGCAGAAATGGCGATGCGGCCTTTGTCGAAAAGCTTAAAGCCGCTCTCAGAGACAAATATGTGGCAAAGGTTTACTCTGACCTTAAGATTAAAGACGATGTTGAGTTTGCGTATCTGTACCACTTTATCGAGATGGGCAGCGTAGGCATATGTGAAGCGTGGCTTAACGGCGGAATGAAAGAATCGCCGCACAAAATAGCTGAAATAACCGAGAATATGATACTCAGCGTAATTTCCTCGGTTGACGAAAGCAAGCTTTTATAACATTTGGCGGTTGCAAATTTACATTAAATATGATAAAATAGATAGTATTAAAATACTGACGAGGTGAAATCATCTTTTATGAACGAGGATATTATATACGGGCGCAACTCTGTAATAGAGGCGCTTACTTCCAACCACACAATGGACAAAATTCTGATTCAGGAAGGGCTGCGCCATTCGCAGATAGGCAAGATAAGAAACCTTGCCAAAGAGCGCGGAATAGTTTATCAGTTTGTTGACAAACGAAAGCTTGACAGAATGACCGACGGCGAAAATCATCAGGGCGTTGCCGCTCTTGCCGCCGCACACAAGTATGCAGAGCTTTCCGATATTCTTGCCGCCGCAAAGGCAAAGGCAAAAGCCCGGGCAGAGCCTTTGGCTGTTCGCTTTCCAAAATTGGCTTTGGTGGATCAAAAATACCGGAATATGCCGGCGGAAGTATTCGACAACCGGATTACCTTGGAAGAATTTGCCGAGGGCTACCGTTTGTTTGCCGCAAGCGCAATGAACCTTTACTATTCGCCGGAAATTGTCCGCCGTTTTATCGCCGGTATGTCCGCAAGTAAACT
>USLC01000121.1 GCA_900555375.1 uncultured Eubacteriales bacterium | reverse complement strand
TAATGGATGATAAGCTGGCTTCGGCGGCGGCGGGCATTATTCTTCACCGTTCGCTTTATATAAGCCGAATCGAGGGGTTTGCAAAGACGCTTCAGACAGATATTTCAAACGGAACAGAAGAGCTTGAAATGAATTACAAGTGCTGTATCGGCGATGTAAGCGGTCTTGATACCGAGAGGATTCGCGCGGCGGTCAGAGCCAAAATAGAAGAGTCGCGCCCGCGAGAGATGCGGCTGTGTGAAGCCGTTGTAGGCCCTCACCGCGAGGATATCGGATTTTTGATAAACGGAACGGAGGCACGGCTTTACGCATCGCAGGGGCAGCAAAAAACCATAGTGATGGCAAATAAGCTGGCAGAGGTTGAGCTTATACGTGCAGAGACAAATGAAATGCCCGTGCTTCTGCTTGATGATATTATGAGCGAGCTTGACCGCGCAAGACGCGAGTATATTTTGGGTCATATAAATAATATGCAGATAATGATTACCTGTACCGATACGGACGGAATGACCGTTCCCGATGACGCGTGCAGAATTAAAGTTGAAAACGGCTGTGCGGCAGCGGTTTAAGTGAGGAGTGATGCGGGTGTATTTGCATCTTGGCAAGGGTACGGTGGTAAACACCGCGGATATAATAGCGATTATGGATTTGGAGAGCTCGTCGCATTCGCTGAGCACACGCGAGTTTTTAAAAGTGGTTGAAGAAGAAGGCTTTGTGCGCAATGTGTCCGAGGAGCTTCCCAGGACGTATATAATATGTGAGATAGACGGCCAGTCGGTTGTGTATGTGACGAACATTTCGTCAAAGGCGCTTGCCGGAAGAGCCGAAAAGTACAGATAAAGAAACAGGAGTTGAGATAAGTGGCAGAAGAACATATTGCAAGTATGATGGGTGATGCGGAATATGATGCGAATCAGATTCAGGTTCTTGAAGGGCTTGAGGCTGTCCGCAAACGTCCGGGTATGTATATCGGTTCGACCTCTTCGAGGGGACTTCATCATCTGGTATATGAGATAGTTGATAACTCAATAGATGAGGCGCTGGCGGGATTTTGTAAGCACATTAAAGTGGTTATAGAAAAGGATAATTCGATAACCGTTACCGATGACGGCCGCGGAATCCCTGTGGGTATACACCCCAAAATGGGAATTCCTGCGGTTGAAGTCGTGTTTACCATTTTGCACGCAGGAGGTAAGTTCGGCGGCGGTGGATATAAAGTTTCGGGAGGGTTACACGGGGTTGGTGCGTCGGTTGTTAACGCCCTTTCGGAATATCTTGAGGTTGAAATCCGCGACGGAGAACACGTATACTACCAAAAATACGAACGCGGAAACAGCTGCGGTCCTCTTAAGAAAATCGGAGACACGTCCGAGACGGGAACAAAGGTTCACTTTAAGCCCGACGGAGAAATATTTGAAGACCTTGTGTATGATTTTGACACGCTGCTGCTCAGACTGCGCGAGCAGGCGTTTTTGAACGCAGGGGTTCATATTACCCTGATTGACGACCGTGACGGACAGCACAACGGCGAAAAACGCACCGAGGATATGGTGTACGAGGGCGGTATCCGCGAGTTTGTAAAATATATAAACAGAAATAAAGAGCCGATTCATCCCGATGTAATTTATGTGAATGCCGTTCGTGAAAATTCAGAGGCAGAGGTTGCGCTTCAGTATAACGACGGCTACAGCGAGAATATAGTAAGCTTTGCAAATAACATAAATACAACCGAGGGCGGTACCCACGAGGTAGGATTTAAGTCCGCGCTTACAAAGGTTATCAATGACTATGCAAGAAAGTATAAGTTCTTAAAAGATAATGATGATAATCTGAGAGGCGAGGACGTAAGAGAAGGTCTTTCGTGCGTTATCAGCGTAAAAGTAACCGAGGCTCAGTTTGAGGGACAGACAAAAACAAAACTCGGCAACAGCGAGATGCGTTCTATCGTAGAGAAAATGGTGAACGAAAAACTGTCGGAATTTTTTGAAGAAAATCCCGCGGTTGCAAAGATTATAGTGGACAAGTCGCTTACCGCCTCACGCGCAAGAGAGGCGGCAAAGAGAGCAAGAGAAAATACAAGGCGCAAAGGTGCGCTTGAAAGCTCATCGCTTCCGGGTAAGCTTGCAGACTGCTCTGATAAAGACAATACCTATACCGAGATATATATTGTCGAGGGTGATTCGGCGGGCGGTTCCGCAAAGCAGGGCAGAGACAGACGCTTTCAGGCTATTCTTCCGCTTTGGGGAAAGATGCTTAACGTCGAGAAGGCAAGAGTTGACAAAGTGTACGGAAACGACAAGCTCACCCCCGTTATTACCGCTCTGGGAGCGGGCTTCGGCGAAGACTTTAACCCTGAAAAGCTGCGTTACGGCAAGATAGTTATTATGGCGGATGCCGATGTGGACGGAGCGCATATAAGAACGCTTCTTTTAACGTTTTTCTTCAGATTTATGAGACCGCTTATAGAAGAGGGTCATGTGTATATTGCACAGCCGCCGCTTTACAGAATAACCAGAGGAAAGGTTCACAGATACGCATACAGCGATGCAGAGCTTAAGCAGATTATTGCGGATATGGGCGAGGGCAGACAGCCGAGTATTCAGCGTTACAAAGGTTTGGGTGAGATGGACCCCGAACAGCTGTGGGAGACAACTATGAACCCCGAGACAAGGGTTATGCTTAGAGTTGATTTAGAGGACGCGCGTCAGGCGGACGAAACCTTTACAATTCTTATGGGAGATAAGGTAGAGCCGAGACGTAAGTTTATAGAGGATTATTCGTCAACGGTTGTAAATCTTGATATTTAATTCTGTTTATTAAGGTTAACGGAGGTTTTTGTAATGATAGAGATAGATAAGGCTGTTGTTATGAACTTTGAGGGGGCGATTCGCGGAGCGAGGAACCCAATGGCAAGCTGGAACAGGATTGACAGTTATTATGACGATGACGGCGAATATGTGCTGGGCGAGAACGATTTAAACCTCGCCAAAAAACTCTGCAAGGCGGGAAGCGACCACAGGAAATTCATAAGACAGATATTGGTCTCGGTGGATATAACCGCGCCGCTGTATTGGTGGAAGGAGTTTGATACCTACAAGGTTGCGACTGTTGCAAACTCCACAAGCACAATGCATAAGATTCACAGCCGACCGTTTGAAATGAGCGATTTCAGCTGTGACCGGCTAACAGCCGGCGGAGTGAAGGCTCTTGAGTCTCTGCTTGAATATCTTGAAGATTGCCGCATAAAATTTGTAGAGACAAAAGATAAGGCGTATTGGTATGATATAATTCAGCTTCTGCCCGAGAGCTATAATCAAACCAGAACAATCACTATGAATTACGAAAATCTTTTAAATATGTACTATGCGCGTAGGAATCATAAGCTTGCCGAGTGGCATACATACTGCGACTGGATTCTGACGCTTCCGTACACAAAAGAACTGTTTTTGCAGTAATTACTATTGACAAAGTTAAAAAAATATATTATTATAAAGGTGTAAAAGCTTAAGTGAGGTGAAGAAAAATGGCATATACAATTAAGCAACTGGCAAGAAGCCTTGAATATACGAGTAATTATAAGTGGGATGTAAGAAATGTAGATCAACGTATCTTAACCGATACTACTACATCAACACCACTTATGCATTGCGTTATTGAATTTGAATTCAAGTCCTCACCAAAAGCCAAAAAAATACAAGGAGGAAAAACAAGTGAATAGAAAAATTGATTTACAAATGTTTTCAGGTACTTCTCCTGAAACTGTTTCAGGGAAGAAATTAGTTTATCTC
>USLC01000120.1 GCA_900555375.1 uncultured Eubacteriales bacterium | reverse complement strand
AAAAGCCGATAACAGAGCTTATAAAAAGCTATGCTTCGGATATATCAGACATTATGGATATTCTGTACGGAATCGCAGAAAAAGAGTTTATGCCCGATAATTATCATACCGTATATTTTAATACGGTCAGAGAGGGTTTTAAAAGTTCGGCACAAATTAAAGATACGGACAGCAAAGAAGAGAGAGCCGCGTTTTTTGAATATATCAAAAGCTTTAAGCTTCCGTCCGAGAGGAATCAAAAGGATTATGACCCGGAGCTTAAAAAGAGAGTTGCCGATTTAAAAAAGATGATAAATGACAAGAGAAAGGCGGCAGCTTCGCTTATCGATGCCTTTGATGCGGAGAACGCAGAGCGGTTGGGGCGGTGCTATCCCGTGGTCAGGGCGCTTTGCAATATAGTTAAGATGACGGCAAGAGCGCACAAACGCTTAAAAGCCGAGCGCGGCTGTATTGACTTCAGCGATTTGGAACACGGACTGCTTAAGCTTATATGCAATTCAAGAGGCGAGGAAACGTCTCTCTGTCTTAAACTCAGAGATTATTACGAAGAGATACTTCTGGACGAGTTTCAGGATACAAATAATTTGCAGTTTGAGATTTTCAGCCGAATCTCAAAACAAAGCGGAAATTTATTTATGGTCGGAGATGTTAAACAAAGCATATATAAGTTCAGAAACGCCGACCCGTCCATCTTTCTGCGGCTGTACAGAGAGTACGGAGAGGGGAAAGGCGGCAGGCTTATCAG
This sequence comes from uncultured Eubacteriales bacterium, assembly GCA_900555375.1. Taxonomy (GTDB): domain Bacteria; phylum Bacillota; class Clostridia; order Monoglobales; family Monoglobaceae; genus UMGS1820. The sequence goes on along the minus strand of USLC01000120.1, from coordinate 3,054 downwards.
ACTTTTTAAAAACTTCAGAAGCCGTGATGAGGTTGTAGACAGCGTAAATTACATATTTTCGGGCATAATGAGCGAAAAGTCGGGTGGAATCGATTATACGGCGGACGAATATCTTATTCGCGGAGCGGAATATAAGACGGGCGGGGACTACCGAACCGAGCTTATGATTCCCGATGCAGATGAGAATAACGAAACACCGCCCGAGATATGCGCGGCACAACGCATAAAAAAGCTGGTCTTAACCGAAAGACTGCCCGTTACGGATAAAGACAGCGGAGAACTGAGACCCATAAGGTACGGAGATATTGCCGTCCTTGCCGCAAACTGGGCGGATTGCCGCGCTGTGGAGAAGGCGCTGAACTCAATTGGGATAGCGGCAATGTGCGAAAAGAGCAGTCACTACCTTGACTCGGTTGAGGTTGCGACAATTATGGCGTTTTTACAGATAATAGATAATCCGATTCAGGATATTCCGCTGATAGCGGTTATGCGGTCGCCGATATTTATGTTTAGCGGCGATGAACTTGCCCAAATCAGGGTGTGCGACAAAAGTAAAAGGTTTTATGACGCGGTTTGTGTTTCTGCCCGCACCAATAAAAAAACGGCGGAATTTTTAAGCATTTTAAACGAACTTCGCGATTGCTCCAAGTATATGGGTGTAGATGAAATAGTGAGAAAAATATGCAATGATTTGCACTATTTTTCGATTGTGGGTGCAATGGACGGAGGCGAACTCCGTAAGGAGAATATAAAGCTTTTGCTTGCAAGATGCGCGGATTTTGAGATGGGTACGATGACGGGTCTCTTTAACTTTGTTAAGTATATAGAGATGCTTAGGGATAACGGTCAGGACTTAAAGTTTGCGTCAAGCGGCGGCGAGACGGCGGACGCCTGCCGCATTATGACCATTCATAAGTCAAAAGGACTTGAATTTCCGGTTGTGCTTATGTACGGAGCCGAGAAAAATTTTAATTACACCGATATAAATAAAGGGATCATATGGGACTCTGATTTAGGGATAGGTATAAGCTATGTTGATACCAAGCGCCGCATAAGGTATAATATCCCGGAAAGGGTTACCGTAAGGGATAAAATGCTTAAAGAAATCAGAGCAGAGCAGATGCGCCTTTTGTATGTGGCTATGACGCGCGCAAAAGAGAAGCTTATAATTTCGGCACGTCTGCACGCGCGCGGAACAATGTACAAAAAGGCCGGCTATGATGAAAATGGCAGGGTTTACCCCGTCTTCGCGTCAAGCGCAGACTCTATGCGTGAATGGATTTGGTCAGCCGTACTTCGGCATCCGAGCGGAAAGCGTCTGAGGGAGCTGGCTGAAAGGCGGGATATTGTTCCGCCCGCCGATTGCCTTGCCGAGTTTGAAATATCGCTCTGCGGTCAGGAGACTGAAGCGGAGCAGAATTATAAATTCGGCGAAGCCGAGGAGAGCAAAAAAGCCGATGAGTCGGCGATACGCGAAAGGCTTGAGTATAAATACCCGTACTCTGCAATGGCAAAAATGCCGATAAAAATGTCGGTCAGCGAGATGAAACGCAGAAGAATGCCCGAAGAGGATTACAGTGTGGGGCTTTTAAAGCCGCCCGAGACATTTGTGACCGACAGCGATGAAATTAACGCCGCCGAGCGCGGAACGGTTACGCATTTTGTTATGCAGCATCTTGATATAGGCAAGACCGAGACAGAGCAGCAGATAAAAGAACAGACAGAGGATATGATAAAAAGCGGAATGCTTACGTTAAAGCAGGGCGCAGCGGTTGACACCGCGGCTGTCTTCGGCTTTTTTGAAAGCGATATAGGCAAGAGACTTAAAAAGGCAGAGTGGTTTGAAAGGGAATATGATTTTTATATGCTGATTCCGCCGGAGGAGGCAGAGCCGAGGCTTGATACAACGGGGGCGGAGGATGTGATTTTGCAGGGTATTGCAGACTGCTTCTTTTATACGGATGACGGCATTGTGCTGATTGATTATAAGACGGACAGAGTAAGCAAAAGCGGAGCGGCTTTGCGAAGCGAAGCGTACAGAGTGCAGATGGAGTATTACGCACGCGGTCTCTCGGCGATTTTTAACCTTCCCGTTAAAGAGAGATATCTGTACTTTTTAAGCTGCGGCGAAGTTGTAAAAGTGTAGATTAATACAAGGAGGAATTGTTGTGAAAGGACTGATTTTATCGATTACTGCCGGGCAGGGACACAACCAGACGGCAAAGGTTTTAAGTGATTGCTTTAATTCAGAGGGTATAGAGTGCTCGTACATAGATTCGCTTAAATACATAAATCCTATTCTGTCGGAATCTGTTTCCAAAATATATCTGATGTCAACAAAAAGTATACCAAAGATATACGGAAAGATTTACAGAAGGTTTGAAAACAGACCCGTAGACGATATGCACGGCTTACCCAAGCTTACAAATAACATACTGGCAAGGGCACTTTTAAAAAAGCTGCACAGTGAAAGCCCCGATTTTATAATCTGCACTCACGTGTTTGCCGCCCTGCTTGTAACGGCGCTTAAGGGGTATATAAGCGACGAAATATGCACGGTCGGCATAGTGACCGACTTTACGATTCACCCGTACTGGGAGGATACTCATCTTGACTATTACGTTACCCCTAACGAGGGGCTTAACATTCAGGCGGTGAAAAAAGGAATTTCAGAGGATAAAATATTGCCCTTCGGCATACCGATTGACCCGAAGTTCGCAAAGAGGCTTCCGCGTGAAGAAGCCTGCCGTAAGCTTGGAATAGAGAATAAGAGAACCGTTCTTGTGATGAGCGGAAGTATGGGATTTGGCAATGTCATCGATGAAATTAAGGCGCTTGACAAGGTAGAAGAAGATTTTCAGATTATAACAATCTGCGGAAACAACAAGAAGCTGAAAAAGCATATCGATGACACAAAATTTTCAAAAAAAATATATAACTACGGATTTGTAAATAACGTGGATGTATTTATGGATGCGGTAGACTGCATTATTACAAAGCCGGGCGGTCTGACCACAAGCGAGGCTTTGGTAAAGGGCGTTCCGATGATAATGA
>USLC01000119.1 GCA_900555375.1 uncultured Eubacteriales bacterium | reverse complement strand
GCCTCATCTTGTCTATGGTCTCTCCCATCTGCATGTCGAAAAATTTGTTTTTAAAAAATGTAAAAATTCAAAGAAAATAAATTTCTTGAATTATTTTTAATATTATGATACAATATTAAAACACTAACATATTAAGATATTAACATATTAACATTTTGTAAGGAGTATTTATATTATGCTAAAAAACTTTAAAAAGGTTATCTCGATTACATTGTTGGCAGCATTTATGCTCGGCACAAATGCTTTTGCGGCATACACAGACGTATCAGAGGAAAGTGATATATATAGTGCTGTACAGGAGCTGTCATCATTTGACATATTAAAAGGCTATGAGGATAACACTTTCAGACCGACGGACAATATTACACGGGCAGAGATGTGTGCCGTAGTATGCCGTGCGCGCGGACTTGAAAGCGATGCAGACAAATGGGCAAATGCTAAAGGAAATTTTACAGACGTTACGCCGGAACATTGGGCTAACGGCTATATCAACGCAGCTTCTTGGGGAAAATTTGTAAACGGTATGGGAGATGACACATTTGAACCGGAAAGCAATATAACATATGAACAGGCAGTCAAAATGATAGTTGCCGCTATCGGTTACGGAACAATGGCGGAAGCAAGCGGCGGCTGGCCCGAAGGCTATCTTGAAATTGCTGATAGGTATGGCATTTCAAAGGGTATTGGCATTGCACAAACAGATAGTTTTGCAACAAGGGCAATCGTTGCAAAGCTTATATACAATGCTCTTCCTGTTCCGATAATGGTGTTGGCAGAATGGATTGATACCGGTGACGGTTTTTTGCGTATACCGCAGTTTGCAGCGGCAGACGGTTCCGGCGAAATACCGTATAGGTCGCTTATTACAGAGCTTGGTGCAGCAAAAATTGAGGGCAGTATAGTCGGAACAAATGAAAAAAAGTATAATAAATCAAAATGCGATGCCGATGAAGTTATATATCGTTTTAACGACGCTAACGATGATGAATTCTGGGAAGATTATCTCAATAAGAATGTCGATAAGGACAATTATGCCTGCTATACATTTAAATTTGAGAACGGTACGCCCGTAAACAAGTATTTAGATGTACCTTCTGAAATTTATGTCAAGAAGCTTTCCGACGGCAGTTACACAATTGTAGGAATAAGAGCGGCAGAAGAAAAATAATAATTCCGAGAATCAAAAGATAAGAACAATTGCATTTAGTAAAAGTTCTTATCTTTTGGCATTTTATAATGACAATAATTTGATGGGCGAAAGTTTGTGTTTCCTCAAAAACCGGATAGAAAGGTTTTGCAGACTGCATAACGGTTTTGTATTTCACCTTGACTGATTGTTGGACTTATTCACATAAATTTCACATAAACTTCATATTTATCCTATTGACATTTAATTGGCAAAAGAATATAATTAATAATAGTAGCATTTTATTTACTATCGCACAAATGCTACTATTATTGTCTTAAAGAATGTCAAAGGAGGAATATATTACGGATTCTAAGCAAATTCAAAAAATGTTTCTGGCAGTAATGCCTATGTGGCATTATAAGCTGACAAAGCCCTTTAAGCATTTGCTTCTTGACAATGTCAGCCTTGATATGTATTACTGTATACAGATTATCAATCTGACGGGCAAGGAAATGGCAATGTCAGAGCTTGCGCGGGCAATGCATATGCAGAAGCAAAGAATGACCAAGATAGTTGACGGACTGATAGAACGCGGCCTGGCAGAGAGGGTCTCTGACCCGTGCGACAGAAGAATTGTCAGAATACGTCTGACAGACAAGGCATTTGCTTATATCGATAAATTCCTTGATGAATACGCGGTATATTTCAGGGAAATTATAGACGGTATAAGCGACAGTGATAAAGAAGAGTTGGGAGCGGCGCTTAAAACGTTTCTTCGCATTTTAAAAACCGTGCCTAACGAAAGAGAAAATATGCATCAAGGAAGGGAAGCGAAATTATGATAAAACGGCTTGCAAGTTGTATCAGAGAGTATAAAAAGCCCACGATATATACTTTGATACTGATAGTGGGCGAGGCAATAATGGAAACTATTATTCCGTACATTACCGCACAGCTGGTAAACGATATAAAATCGGGGACAAGTATGAACGAGCTGCTTAAAAAGGGCTTGATTCTTACGATAATCGCCTGTATCTCGCTGCTTTGCGGCGGATTGGCGGGTTTTACCTCGGCGCGCGCGTCTGCGGGATTTGCCAAAAATATGAGAAGCGATATGTTCAGAAAGGTTCAGACCTACAGCTTTGAAAACATCGACAAGTTTTCTTCGGCATCGCTAGTTACGCGTATGACAACAGATGTGGCAAACGTTCAGATGTCATATATGATGATTATAAGAACAGCGGTAAGGTCGCCGCTTATGCTCATATTCTCGGTTGCTACCGCGTATATAATGGGCGGGGCGTTGGCTACGGCTTTTGTTGTGGTAATACCCGTCCTCGGTTTCGGACTTTGGCTGATAGGTAAAAAGGCGATGCCTGCCTTCAGACGGGTATTTAAAAAGTATGACCGTTTAAACGAATCGATTGAAGAAAACGTCCGCGGTATGCGCGTGGTAAAGGGCTTCTCGCGTGAGAATCACGAGAAAGAGAAGTTCGGCGCGGCGGCAGAGGATATAAGAGAGGATTTTACACGCGCCGAAAAAATAATCGCGTGGAATATGCCGCTTATGAACTTTTGTATGTACTTTAACACGGCTTTTGTGCTTTTAATCGGTTCTAAGCTTGTTATACAAAGCGGCGGAAGCACCATAGATGTCGGTCAGATTTCGGCTATGCTGACTTACGGCGTTCAGATACTGATGTCGCTTATGATGCTGTCTATGATATATGTTATGATTACTATGTCGGCAGAGTCGGCAAAGCGTATATGCGAGGTGCTTGAAGAAGAGCCTGCTCTTAAAGAGCCGGAGGTGCCCGTTACAAGCGTTAAAGACGGCTCGATAGACTTTGATAACGTAAGCTTTAAGTACAATTCAAAGGCAAAACGCTATGCCATTGAAGATGTCAATCTGCATATAAAAAGCGGAATGACGGTCGGAATTATCGGCGGTACGGGTTCAAGTAAATCATCGCTTGTTCAGCTTATACCAAGGCTTTACGACGCGACCTGCGGAACAGTAAAGGTGGGCGGAACGGACGTAAAGGAATATGATATAGAGACGCTTCGCGGAGCGGTTGCGATGGTTCTTCAGAAGAATCTGCTCTTCTCGGGGACGATTGCCGAGAATCTGCGCTGGGGCAACGAGAACGCCACCGATGAAGAGATAGAAGAGGCGTGCAGACTTGCCTGTGCGGATGAGTTTGTTCAAACCTTCCCCGACAAATATCAGACAAAGATAGAGCAGGGCGGAACAAACGTGTCGGGCGGTCAGAAGCAGAGGCTTTGCATAGCGCGCGCATTGCTTAAAAAGCCAAAGATTCTTATTCTTGACGACTCAACCAGCGCGGTTGACACAAAGACGGACGCAATGATAAGAGACGGCTTTAAGAAGTTTATACCCGAGACAACAAAGATAATAATTGCTCAGCGAATCGCATCCGTAGAAGAGGCTGACGCGATTATAGTTATGGACAACGGAAAAATCGCGGATATCGGTACGCACAGCGAGCTTATAGAGCGCAGCGAGATTTACCGCGAGGTTTATATGCAGCAGTCGAACGGAGGTGCGGAAGATGAAGAAAAATAAGAAGATGAACAGCGGAACATTCGCACGGGTGATAAAGATGCTGTTTAAGTTTTTCCCCGTACTTTTGCCCGTAACAATATTCTGTATATTATTCTCGGCTGCGGCTG
>USLC01000118.1 GCA_900555375.1 uncultured Eubacteriales bacterium | reverse complement strand
TTTGCGGATATCTTTGTCCAGCCGCCGTCTGTCTTTTGCCAGATTGTATACTTAGACTTCTTCTCATTAATCAGCCGTATGGGAACCGTATCATTATCGCCGATATCCGCATTGTTTAATGACACCTTCCATACAACAACCGTTTCTTCAAGCTTTGGCTGAGCCGCCGGGTTCTCGTCTGAATTTTGGATATGAAGGGATGCCTTATCCGTAAACTTTCCCTCCGCCAAGCCGAGAGAAAGCGTTCCCCTCTCATTTGTTTCAACACTTGAAAGAGTAGTTATCCAATGCTTATACTCTGCCTCAAGCACTATATCGCCGTCAACATACTCTGTCGGGAAGTCGGGCCATACGCCAAAGCAGTCTTTGGTGGACGGAATATCGGGGCATTTTATATCCCTTGTCGGCTTTCCGTACTCAACCTCGCGTGTTTCAAGAACCTCTCCGTCCGCCACAAACTTAACCGTAAATCCCGAAAACCTGAGTGGAATACCGTCAAGTGCCGACAGCTTTTCATAGCTTATCGGCTCTGCGTGATTTGAATAGCTTATCGCATCGATTCCGCCTACGCCTTTATCGATAAAAAAGCTGTCGCGCACACCGTCTGTATCCTTTGCCTCGCCCGAAACAGAGCCGATACTCTCGCTTCCGTTTACATCACTTATACTGTAGCAAGCCGTCACAACATCAGACCTGCCCGCAACGCCGCCTACTCCTCTCTCGCCCTCAAGCGAGCTTTTTGAATAGCTCTTTCTGACCGAGGAATTGCTGTAGCCCGCAATGCCTCCGACATAATTACCGTTCTCGCTTTTTACCGACGAATAATTCTCGCAGCCCAAAATTGTTCCCAAGTCCATACGTCCGCAGACGCCGCCGATATCGTCTTTCTTTCCGATAATGCTGCCGCTGTTTACGCATTTTTGCAGAACCGCCTTTGTTTTATAGGTAAAGTTAAGCGCGTCGGGTTTTTCAATATCCTCCTCGGGGTCGCTTGAATAATCAATAGCCATTGTTCCGGCAACACCACCTAAGTTTCTGTCCGCCTCTATCTGCGCATAGTTTGTACAGCTGTCGATTTTACCCTGCTTTGTATTATTTATATCCTCGTCCGAGACATCGGTTATAAGCTCTGATATAGAAAAGTCGGTTGCTCTGTCATCTATCTGCTTGGCTTCATCTGTGAACAAGCGAAGAATCACATTTATCTGCTCGCTTATTTTGTTTATATGCGACGTCATTTTGTCGCCGCCGTTTTTAACGCTGTCCTCTATCTTGCTTACATCGTTTGAAATCTCGGTAAGGCTGTCAAACAAGGCATCGCTTGACAAATGATAATCGTCATTCAACTTAACAAAATTAATCGGTCCGGCATCGGTAACCTTTTTCAAAGCGTCCGCGGCATCCTGCGAAATAACGCTAAGCTCATCTGCCGCCCCCGAAAGCGTTTTGGAACCGCTGCTCAGCTTATCGCAAATTTGGTCTATCTTATCGCTCTCGGCATCTATATAATCTTTAAGCGTATCGTGGGCGGCGTTTAACGCATTGCTGATATAGCCCACTCCTCTTGTCAGCTTCTTCATCGCGTGCGTGATATCATCGCACGCTTCTTTTAAATAGCTGATTCCGTCACGTATACTGTCAAAGTCTATACGGACGTTTGAAAGAATGGTCTTTATCGCCGTATTAACCTTTTCCGTTGCCTTATTTGAGGCGTCAACCGCGGCGGCAACCTCTTTAAGTCCCTCAAGTATCTGCTGCTTTGACTCATCGTTCATCCAAAAGTTAGGGTCCTGTGATATAATATTAACTATTTTGTTAATTGCCGTAACCGCCGCCTGCTTTGCCTGCGAAAGCTGTACGATTGCGTTGCCCAAATCTTCTAAGGCTTTGGCAACAGCGTTATAATCTCTGATTACAACCGCGTCCTGAAGTATTGAAAGCGCCTTTGACGCGTCCTTTGAAGCGTCCGCAAGCCCGCTGCTTGCAAGGGCAAGGTCGCTTAAGCCTTTTTGCATTTCGTCATACGCCTCGTCAAGGTCGGGGCGCGTTATCTCAATCATATCAATTGCTTCCGTAAAATCGTCAATCGCGGACTTTAAATCGTCACTGACCGAACTAAGCTTATCAAAAATCGCGCTTAAGTCATCAGCGGCATCGGTAAGAACAGCCGCTTTTGCGTTAATTTCAGCTACATTGTCATTTATAAATCCCGTTACGTCATTTTCGATATAATTGGAGAGACTGTCCATCATCTCTTTTGCGCTGTCTCTTGCGCTTCCCGTTGAGCCTGACAGCTTTTTAAGCTGTGCCGAAACTTCGTTATTTGTCGCATCGGTATCGCTTGTAAAGTTATTGACCATTTTTTGCAGCTTATCAATCTCGTCATCAAGATTTTTTAGCGCCGATTCCGTCACATCAAGAAGAATGTACGGTTCTGCCTGACCGACAATGCCGCCGACATCCTTTCTGCCGTAAACCGAACCGTAGTTTTCACAGCCGATAATATATCCCGATTGTCTGCCGACAACGCCGCCGATATTATATCCCATATGCTGATATCCTACTCTGCCGTAGTTCTTGCAGCCCTGAACAACTCCACTTGAGAATCCCGCAATGCCGCCCACATCTGTATATGACGGCAGAACCGATTCCTCGCCCTGCTCTTCATCTTTCTTTGTCTCTGCGCTTTCAAGCGCAGAGTTTATATCGGTGTCTATATTCGAAAGGTCGTTTTTCTTCTTATATTCGGAATTATTTACGTTTCCGCTGTTTGAACAATTCTGGATAAGTCCCGTATTTTTACCCACTATTCCGCCGGCAAGCTTTTCACCGCTGACCGATGCCGATACAGTGCTGTACAAAATCTGACCCTTATCGTTGTTTATGCCCGCTATTCCGCCGATTGCCGAGGTTCCGCCGATCGAGCCCTCAAATTCGCAGCCCGAGATTATGCCCGAGTTGCTTCCCGCTATTCCGCCGATATAATTCTTGCTTCCGCTTGGCTGAACATAGCCCGATATATGAAGGTCATTTACTCTTCCGCCCTCTTGAATATATCTGAAGAAGCCGATATAAGAGCCTGCGTCACCGTACGAGAACCCCGATATTTTATGCCCGTTGCCTTCAAAAGTTCCGCCAAAGGTCGGAATATTTTTAAAGTCCGAACGGTTTAAATCTATATCGTTTGCCAGAATGACTCTTTTGCCCTGTGACCACGTGTCAAGCGTGCAATTTTTGGCAATCAGAATCAAGTCGTCTGCCGATGAAACTATCACCGTATCTTCATCCGCCGAAACCACAGAGGCAATCGGAAGAACAAGCGCCGTCAGCATAACCGCCAAAAGTATATAAGAAGTTATTTTACGCTTTCTCATTTTCGCTCTCCTCCTTACTTTCACCTTTGCCATCGGAAATTTCCGCGCCGCCTTCATCAAAGCCGCCCGAATCGTCTTTTTTCAGCTCTCCTCCGACAACATTCACGTCAACACTTCCGTCAACCGTTCCGCGGAAGGTACCCTCTACGCGGCCGTTTATATATCCGTGTATACGTCCGTCAACCGCTGTCTTACCGCTGTTTTTTAAACTCTTAACGGGAACGGCAACCTTAAACGATGTCCTCTCTATTATCGAGTTACCCACAAGCAGCAGCTGCGGCAGGATTCCCATAACCAAAATAATCGATATAAGAGTTCCGCGTCCGAGGCTTAGTCCAATTGACGCAATCGCCGCGTCAGACGACATAAGCGCAATGATAAAGCCCGCCGCCGCCAGAATTGTTCCCGATGTAAGAATTGTCGGAAAGGCAAGCGATATCGCCTTTACAACCGCCTGCTTTGGCGGCATAAC
>USLC01000117.1 GCA_900555375.1 uncultured Eubacteriales bacterium | reverse complement strand
AGCGAGATAATAATCACAACAACGGCAGAATCAAAAGGGTATATCGATTTAACATTGGATGTGCTTAAAAAGTTTGGAATCAAAATAGAAAATCATAATTATATGAGATATGTTATTCCGGGCGGACAAAAATATAAGGCGCGGAATTTTGTTATAGAGGGAGATTATTCTCAGGCGGCATTTTTCCTTGTTGCGGGTGCAATCGGCGGAAATGTAGAGTGCCTCGGTCTTGATGAAGACAGCCTTCAGGGAGACCGCGCAATTATCGATATAATAAAAAGAACAGGAGCAAAAATCGAAAAGACAAAGGAGGGAATCCGCGCGGTTCAAACCGCAAATATGCACGGTATAACCGTTGATGCACGCGAGGTTCCGGACCTTGTTCCGATAGTATCGGTGCTTCTTGCCCTTTGCAAGGGCGAAAGCAATATAATAAATGCGGGACGGCTGCGTATGAAGGAAAGCGACCGTCTTGAGGCAACGCGAAGCGAGCTGGGTCACCTCGGTGCGGACATAACCGAGGGGGCGGACAGTCTTAAGATTATAGGCAAACAAGTGCTTGAATCAAGTAATGTTTCCTCTCGCAGCGACCACAGAATCGCAATGTCTCTTGCGATTGCGGCACAACGGTGCGAGGGCGGATCCATAACAATTATGGGCGCCGCAGACGCGGTAAAAAAATCATATCCCGATTTTTTTGATGCCTACGGCAAGCTTTGCGGACAACTGATTTAAGAATTAATATACGGTGGTGATGCAGATGAATCAATGGGGTGAAAAACTGAAGTTAAGTATCTTCGGCGAATCGCACGGCGAGGGAATCGGTATAGTAATAGACGGAATCCCGTCGGGAACGGAATTAAACCTTGATGAAATTTCATTTCAGATGAAGAGGCGCGCTCCGGGCAGAAATTCTATGTCAACCGCGCGCAGAGAACCCGACGAGGTAAAAATACTTTCGGGATTTTATAACGGAAGAACAACGGGAACACCGCTGTGCGGAGTGATTTTCAATACGGATACGCGTTCTCACGATTATACGCCCGAGCTTTTAAGACCGGGACACGCTGATTATACTGCAATATGCAAGTATGGCAAAAGCCGTGATTTTCGCGGCGGCGGACATTTTTCGGGCAGAATAACGGCGCCGCTTGTGTTTGCGGGGGCAATTGCAAAACAGGTTTTAAGCGCAAAAGGTATCGAGGTAGGCGCACATATATACAGTATCGGTGATGTCAAGGACGCGCCGTTTGATATGACGCGGATTGATAAAGAGACGCTGAAAGAGCTGTCGCGGAAAGATTTTTCTGTTATCGATGATTCAAAAAAAGCGGAGATGACAGCGCTTATAGAGAAGTATAAGAGCGAGAAAAATTCAGTCGGCGGAATAGTTGAATGTGCAGTCTGCGGCGCGGACGCGGGCGCAGGGTCACCGTTTTTCGACTCGGTCGAGAGTAAAATCTCTTCAATAGTTTTTTCCGTCCCGGCTGTTAAAGGGATAGAGTTCGGCTTGGGATTTGACTTTGCAAAAACAGACGGCAAAAGCGCCAATGACGGATTTTATACCGATGGCAAAAACGTTAAAACATATACAAATAACAACGGCGGCATAAACGGCGGCATAACAAACGGAATGCCGATTGTCTTCAGGGCGGCGGTCAAGCCCACTCCGTCCATTGCCGCAAAACAGGATACGGTTGATATAGAAAAAATGCAGAATACACAAATAGAGATAAAGGGCAGACACGACCCGTGCATTGTGCACCGCGCCGTTCCTGTTATAGAAAGTGCTGCCGCAATAGCCGTATTGGATATGATTTTGTAAGAGACGGAGTGAATTATATGGATGAACTTCTTAAGTTAAGAGACAAAATAGATGAGCTTGACGCACAGCTTTTACCGCTCTTCCTTGAAAGAATGGAGGTGTGCGGCAGGGTTGCGGAATATAAGCGCAAAACAGGCAAGGCGATTTTTGATGCCGAGCGTGAGAAAAAAGTGCTTGAAAATAAGTTGAAAATGCTGAAAACGGATGATATGAAGACAGAGGTTTACGACTTCTTTAATTCGATTATGACCATAAGCCGTGTGCGGCAGAGCAAGCTTCTTTTTGATACAAAAAACCGTGTTCACAGCGCAGATTTGATAAAAAAATCGCAGACGTTTAAGCATAATCCTAAGATTGTGTATTTCGGAAGCGAGGGCGCCTACAGCGAGGAGGCGGCAATCGGATTTTTCGGCGAAGGCAGCGACCGTTTTTATGCGGCAAAGTTCGAGCAGGCGTATACCGCGTTAAACGAGGGCAAAGCCGACTATGCGGTGCTTCCGATAGAAAATTCGTCAACGGGAACAATCTCTGAAGTGATGGAACTGCTTGTAAAATACGGACTTTATATTGTCGGCGAGATTTATGTCCCGATAAGACATTGCCTTATGGGAGTAAAAGGGGCGGATATAAAAGATATTAAAACCGTATACTCGCACGGTCAGGCGTTTTTGCAGTGCAGCGGCTTTTTAAATTCACTTGACGGAGTGACCCACGAAGAATATTACAGCACGGCGCTTTCGGCAAAAATGGTGTCGGAAAGCAATGACAGAACAAAGGCGGCAATCGCGGCGGAGAGAAGCGCAAGACTTTACGGACTTGATATTCTTGCAAGCGGAATAAATGACAGTAACGGCAACACAACAAGATTTGCGGTGATTTCAAAAACGCCGCACATCGATTTAAAATGTGATAAGATAAGCGTTATGTTTACATTAAAGCACGAAAGCGGCGAGCTTGCGCGCGTTCTTGACGCGTTTGCAAGAGGCGGACTTAATTTAATGAAGCTCGAATCACGTCCGATTGCCGACAGAACGGCTAACGGAAAGCCGTTTGAGTATAGATTTTACGCGGATTATACGGGATGCCTTTTAAACGGCGAGGTCTCTTCGATTACCGATATGGTTATAGAAGAAACGCAGGATTTCAGAATTTTGGGTAATTACAAAAGCTTTGCGGACGCATGACCAATATCAGGTTAAGGAGTAATTTATGAAGGTTTTTCTGATAGGTATGCCGGGCTGCGGCAAGACAACGCTCGGCAAAATAGCGGCAAAGAAATTGGGTATGGAATTTGCCGATATGGACAAAGAAATAGAAAAAGCCGAGGGCAGAAGTATCTCGGATATATTTAAGCTGTACGGAGAAGAATATTTTAGAGACGCAGAGACAAAGGCGCTGAGAGAAGAAGCCCGCGGCGGAGAAAATAAAATTGTATCCACAGGCGGCGGAATAGTTGTAAAAGAAGAAAATATCGAAATTTTGCAGAACAGCGGTGCAGAGGTCATATTTATAGATCGTCCGCCCGAGTGTATAGAGGCGGATATCGAATGTTCAAAGCGGCCGCTGATGAAAAACGGGGCAGACGCCGTGTACAAGCTTTATCGTCAGCGATATGCAAGGTATCGGCGTGCCTGTACCGCAAAAATAATAAATAACTCTGATTTCGGGAACGCTGTTTCGATTTTAATCAGGGTGATAAGGAGCAGATGTTTATGAAGATTATGGTAATAAACGGACCGAATATCAATATGCTTGGGGTAAGAGAGCCCGAGGTGTACGGGCAAAAGACCTACGCGGATCTTGAAAAATATATAAGATTATGCCGAATCGATAGAGGCGGAAGTTGTGGTTATGCAAAGCAACAGCGAGGGCGATATAATCGACTATATACATTACGCTCTCGGAACGCAGGACGGAATAGTAATAAACCCCGGTGCGTATACACACTACAGCTACGCCATTGCGGACGCGCTGGCGTCGGTTAATCTGCCTGCGGTTGAGGTGCACCTCAGCAATATTCAC
>USLC01000116.1 GCA_900555375.1 uncultured Eubacteriales bacterium | reverse complement strand
AACCTCCGCGGCTGTCCTGTCGACTTCCGTTTTGCGGAGGGTTGCCGTGCCCGCGGTTTCCGCTCTGCGGCGCCCGATTCGGCTGCGGCGCACATTGGGGTTCTGATACTTCATAGCGTCTGTAAATGACAATCCGCCCCCTTTACGTCTGCTTCATAATCTCAATTGCCTTGCCCACGCTGAGAAGCCGAACCGCCTTGTTAAGCTTATCGCGGCGCTCGGGGCGCAGCAGCGGCGCAAGCGAATGTAAAAAAGCCGCCTGGCTGCTGTTCTCGGCATCGTTTACGGCTGACATAACCTTTTGAAGCTTCATCATCATTTCTATATTTTCCGCATTGTTCTGCGCATTTTGGGTCTGTTGCTGCTGACCTCCGTCACCGCCCAGCATAGACACGATATTTTGAATTTGCTGCTGACCCTCGTCGTTGCTGAGCATATTTTTAAGCATATCCACCGCATTTGATAAATCAAGCTCATCAGCCACGCTGTGTCACCTCTTTACTTTTTAAAAATTCCGTTAAGCTTCTGCATAAGCTCGGGGTTGTTTGCCATCTGCTTCGCAAGCGCGGGATTGCTTTGAAGCTCGCGCCGCAAATCCTCTGCCGTCAGGCTGTTAAGCCGCGCGTTAAGCTGACCCTTATCGGTTGACTTAATCGCCTGCTCGACCTGCTTCATCTGCTCGGGCGACAGAATGCTGTTCATACGGCTGAGAGCGTTTGAAAGCATTTGCGGATTCATATTTTTAAGCATATCCTCTAAATTCATAATCCCACTCCTTATAAATTAGTTGCCGCTACTTATAATCTATGCCGAAAAATAAAATATGTGACAGGTTTTTTGAATTAATTATCGTATTGACGTGCATTTATAATTGTGTTATACTGATTATTGTAATTTTTATACAGGAAACGGAGTTTGTTAAATTGAAAGCACTTATATTCAGCGACAGTCACTACGTAACCTCGGGGATAGCCAAGGCAATGTCAGAAAACCCCGATACCAAGCTTATAATCTTTGCGGGGGATATGCAGAAAGATGCCGAGTATATAATGAGGGCTTATCCGCGCACTCCCTGTGCGTACGTCCTCGGCAACAATGATTGGAGCGTGCACGATGTTCCGTATGACAGACTTTTTGAATTTTGCGGAAAAAAGATTTTTTTGACGCACGGTCACAATTACGGTGTAAAAATGTCTATTTTGCGCCTTTCGATGAAGGCAAAGTCAGAGGGCGCCGACATCTGCGTCTTTGGACATACCCATCAAAGCCTGCTTGAGCATAACGATATCTGGATTGTAAACCCCGGCTCAGCCCTTTTCGGCTACGCCGTTTTAACTGTCGAAGACGGCGAAATAAACATCGAACTGAAAAAAATTTGATTTTTTCTTTAAACTATGTTATAATGGAATTTGTGTTTTGTAAAAATGCAAATTTTATTTTGAGGTGATTAAAATGAAGAAACACATTTTTACTGCGTTTCTGCTTACTGCTTCACTTTTATGCACGGGGCTTTCCCTCTGCTTTGCGGACGAGGGCGAAGAGCCGACGGTGTATAAAAGCGATATTTATACCTATACCGTCAGCGGAGACTCGGCAACGATTACGGGCGTTGATGATATAAGCGGCGGCGTGGAGGTTCCCGATACGCTTGACGGATATACCGTTACCGTGCTGGGCGAGGGCGCTTTCAGCGCAAGCGAAAATATAACAGCGGTCTCTCTGCCCAACACGATAAGGTCGATAGGCTCTATGTGCTTTGCCTACAGCACAAGCATAAAGACGGTTCATCTTTCAAACGCGATTACCGCTATCGAAGAAGGCACCTTCTATCAGTGCGGCGCGCTGATAGGCATAACCGCTCCTTACGGAGTCAGAGGAATCGGAGAAAAGGCGTTTGCTATGTGCCCCAACCTCTCCTCTGTCTCGATTGCGTCAACGGTTGATTCAATCGCAGAAGACGCCTTTCTTGACAGCCCCGGTGTTAAAATCTACTGCAAGCTCAGCGACGAGCCAACAGCGCTGTCATACGCACAGGCGCACGATATCCCTTACGAAAATCTTATCACGGTATACGTAAACGGTACCGAGGTTGATTTTGACCAAGCTCCCATAACCGATAACAGACGCTTCCGCACACTTGTTCCGCTGCGCTCTGTTTTAGAGGATATGGGTGCAAAAATCGAATGGTACGACGATATGGGCTATGCCGGCATAAACATCGGCGACTACCGTCTGCTGATAAAGCCCGACAGCGAGTTTATGCGCGTCAATGACGAGACGGTATATCTCTCCTCGCCCGCGATAGAATATAACAACCGCGTTCTATTGCCTATCCGCGATGTTGTTCAGGCTGTGGGCGGCAAAGTCGTCTGGAGCGAGAACAGCACCTCTGTTGCGATAACATATAACAAATAAAGCATTCCCCCTGCGAGGTCAGCCTCACAGGGGGAAATTGTTATGTAAATACTTTTTTAATCTATATCTTTAAAATTTTTTGATAGAAATATTGCTCCACTCTGTGTTGCATAAATAATTGCTTTGTCAAAGTTTTCATTATTGTTAACCTCTATCTCTATCAACCCCTTGTGTCTCATAGATTTAAGTAACTCCTCGTACTCTTCTTTTTCCATTAAAGACTTATCATAAAAATCATAAAAACCATAATTCAAGGCATTGAATTTTTTATCTCCAAGAACATCTCCATTTACATTTATCATTGACGATAAAACTTTTACTTCCATTTCTTTCTGTTTACCCATTTTCATTAACTCCTTTGTATTTTATTTTATTATTTAATTACTTTTATATTTTCCCGGTCCTGAACATCGCATTGACCATCGTCACTCTCCCCTGTTGCAACAACTGTACCATCAAATTTTAGTCCGACTGTGTGACCGCAGAACGGACAAATCTCTTCCTTTGTAACACAACCCACATAAAATGTGCCGCTCTGAGCTTAATGTGCTATTTATAGGTTACTATTTTATAATCTTTTGGGGACTCTTTGTATTTTAAATATTCTGCATTTAGATTTGAAATCCGTTTGTCTCCTTTAAACACCTCTATTCTGTTAGGTTCTTGTCTTACTTTAAAAATATAATCAAGATAAAAGCGTTCGGTATATGTCTTTAATATGTGTTCTTTAAGTACATAATAATGACACGAGAGAAACTGTAGGTTTCTTCCCTTACTGTTTCTGTGTAAGTAATTTTCTATAAATTTGATATTTTTGGCTAAATCAAGTTTTTCATAGAAAATAATATAGTGTCTACCTTTATCTTTTATTGTGATAGTTTCTCCACAATGGTAAGTACGATAAATTTCTTGAAACAAGCTATCTCCCCTAAAGAAAAAGCGAACTAATTTTAATTCACCCTCTACAATATAAGTTCCATCGGGAATTTCTCCATCTGTGTACACATAATTCTGCAGTTGTCTCAATTTCATTTTTTAATTCCTTTCCTATTAAGATATTTAATCTCTTGACAGAACAGAACTTATATCCTGTCTGTCAAGAGGAAGTTGAGACTACTTATGATGACGATTTAATTCATCAAGAGTAGCATAAAGCAACGCAGTTTTATTAATATTATCAATTGTTGCGTTGCTTTGCGGAGTTAAATTGAGACTGTCAATATAATCTTTGGCAATCTTTTGATAATCCGTATACGGATTAAAGTTATTTGGATTCCAACAATTATTATTCATACTTATTCACCTCCTTTCAGTAAAAAGTATAATTACACTCTTCTAACATTAACTATAATCATACCGTTAGCCTGATTCACAAAGGCAATTAAAAGTCCAACAACATTAAATTTTTAAATTTATAATGTTTGGCTTTTTTAACATT
>USLC01000115.1 GCA_900555375.1 uncultured Eubacteriales bacterium | reverse complement strand
ATTAAATTTTTCGCTTTATCGATATCCTTTATATCAAGCAGACAAGAAATTTCCGTTTCTCCGGTTGTGATAAGTTTAACGGGGATATCGGCTTCTGCCAGAATATCAAAAAGTTCTGCCGCAACGCCCGAGGTGTTGCGCATTCCCTCGCCGAAAAGAATAATTTTTGTATTGTTTCCGTTTACGTCGGTTGAGATTTCCCTGCTGACTTTTCGGAAAGCTGTTGTAGCAGCGATTACCTCGGCAAGACTGTCCTGCGGGACGGTGAACGAAAGATTGATTTTGTCTTTGTAGGGTGCGGTCTGGCAAATCATATCAACCGTAACGTCTCTTGCAGCGATTTCGTTAAGTATAAAAGATACGTTTTTTGAGCTGTTAGGGATGTTATTTACGGTTACCAGAGCAACGTCTTCAAGATAATCGATATTTGTTATTGTTTTAATCATTGTTGTTCTCCCTTCTGTAATTTGTTATATTATTGAGCTTCTATAAGATTCTTCATAGAATACAATCCCGGTTTTGCGCCTTTTATAAAGATTGCCGCTTTGACAGCACCTACGGCAAACACTTCTTTTGAAGCCGCGGAATGTTTAATCTCTATAACCTCGTCGCAGCCGGCAAAATAGACAGAGTGTTCGCCTACGATTGTGCCGCCGCGCACAGAGTGAATTCCTATTTCGGATTTTCCGCGTTTTTTGCGCACATTATGCCTGTCGTAGGTATACTCGGGTTCATATGAGACAGTATCGGAAATCGCATCGGCAATGGCAAGAGCCGTTCCGCTGGGAGCGTCGAGCTTTTGATTGTGATGCTTTTCAACTATTTCTATATCAAAGTTATCCTCAAGCACTTTTGCCGCGCGCTGAACCAAATCGATAAGCAGGTTTACGCCAAGCGACATATTTGCCGAGTAGAAAACAGCTGTTTTTTCCGAAACTCTGTTGAGATGCGCAATCTGCTCGCCCGACAGACCTGTTGTGCATATAACGGCAGGAATGTTATTGTCTGCCGCGTAGTCAAGTATCCCGTCTGTCAAAGACGGATGAGAGAAGTCGATTATAACATCAATCTGCTCTTTTATATCTGCAAGTGATGTGTAAACGGGAAATGAAGCGTCACTCGGCACTTTTATGTCGTATCCGGCAGCTATTTGCGCTCTGTCAAAATCCTCGGCAGAGCGGGCAACCGCGTGCCCCATCTTTCCGCAGGCTCCGCATAATAAAATGTTTGTCATTGGTACCACCCTTATTCTATATTATGTAGTTTCAGTCACAGATATTGTTCATCAGACCGTATTTTTTTAAAACGTTTTCAAGCTTGGTAAGATTTTCGGGCTGCATATCGCACAGAGGAAGTCTCAAGCCGCCGACGTGCATACCCATAAGGTTCATAGCCGTCTTAACGGGAATCGGATTAACCTCTATAAACAGAGTGCGTGCAAGTTCGAAATATTTAAGAAACAGGTCTCTTGAGGCTTTAACGTCTCCGCTCATATACTTTTCGCAGATATCGTGGGTCTCTTTGGGGATAACGTTTGCCAGAACCGAGATAACACCATTTCCGCCAAGCGAGAGGCAGGGAACAATATTGTCATCATTGCCCGTGTAGACAACAAGGTCTGTCTCATTTATGATTCGCGCCATAAACGCTATATCGCCGCTTGCTTCTTTAATTGCGTTTATATTCGGAATTTTGTCAAGCTTTTTAAGTGTTTCGATGGTAATGTTAAGCCCTGTGCGGCTCGGAACATTGTATACTATAATCGGCTTTGACGTGCTTTCCGCTATTGCCTTCATATGCAGATAAAGACCGTGCTGAGTCGTTTTGTTGTAATAAGGCGTAACAACAAGCATTCCGTCTGCACCTATTTCGTCGGCATATTTGGTAAATTCAACTGCGTGGGCAGTATCGTTGCTGCCCGTTCCGGCAATTATGGGAATCCGTCCGTTTGCCTTTTCGACCGCAAAACGTAAAATATCCTTATGCTCGTCATCGGGAAGGGTAGGTGCTTCGCCTGTGGTGGCGCAGACAGCCAGCGCATCCGTTTTGTTTTTTATATGAAATTCGATAAGCTCGGCAAGCTTTTCATAGTCCACTCCGGTTGAGGTAAACGGAGTAACAAGGGCAGCACACGATCCGATAAATAATGGTTCTTTCATAATGTTAAGGTTTCCTCCTTATATATAAACTTAAATATTAGTCAAAATAGCCTTTTGCCGCGAGAAGCTCTGCCATAAGAACTGCTCCGCCCGCCGCTCCGCGAAGGGTATTGTGAGAGAGACACACAAATTTATAGTCGTACTGTGTATCCTCACGCAAACGGCCGAGAGAGACTGCCATTCCGCCTTCCAGGTCGCGGTCAAGCTTTGTCTGCGGACGGTTGGGGTCTTCAAAATAATTTAAGAACTGCTTGGGCGCGTGCGGAAGCTCAAGCTCCTGCGGAACGCCGCAAAATTCTTTCCACGCGGTTTTTATCTCTTCAATAGAAGGTTTGTTTTCAAACTTAACAAATACCGCCGCCATATGTCCGTCGGAAACAGGCACGCGCAGACACTGAGTTGTGATTGCGGGTGACGTTGCGTCAACGATTTTACCGTCTTCGATATGCCCCCAGATTTTAAGCGGCTCAATCTCGCTCTTTTCTTCTTCGCCGCCGATGTAAGGAATAACGTTGTCAAGCATTTCGGGCCAAGTTTCAAATGTTTTGCCCGCGCCCGAGATAGCCTGATATGTGCAGGCAAGCGCCGCTTTAACTCCGAACTTCATAAGCGGATGAAGCGCGGGAACATAACTTTGAAGCGAGCAGTTTGATTTAACCGATACAAAGCCGCGCTTTGTGCCGAGACGCTTTCTCTGGGCGTGTATGATTTCGGCGTGGTCAGCGTTGATTTCCGGTATAATCATAGGAACATCGGGCGTATGTCTGTGAGCGGAGTTGTTTGAAACAACAGGACATTCCGCTTTTGCGTATGCTTCTTCAAGGGCGCGGATTTCGTCCTTTTTCATATCAACGGCGCAGAAGACAAAGTCAACCTGTGACGCAATTTTTTCAATATCGGCAGCTGCATCGTAAACAACCATTTTTCCCACTTCATCGGGAATGGGTGTTTTCATTGCCCAGCGTTTGCCGACTGCCTCTGAATAAGGTTTGCCCGCGCTTCTGGGAGATGCGGCAAGAAGCTTTAAATTGAACCAGGGATGGTCTGAAAGAAGCGTAATAAAACGCTGTCCTACCATACCTGTTGCGCCAAGTACACCAACTCTCAATTTCTTTTCCATCTGTTTTCTCCTCACATTGCCATTTTCTTATAGCAGTTTTGTCGTAGACTATCCTATACCAATCTTTGAAAAAAAGCAAGGAAAATTCGTGATAAAAATACATTTGTCCGCGTACCACGGACTTTCCCGTAATTGTTCACGCCTTGCACAAACAATTACGGATTCTTGGGTTCCAGTCTATGTTTTTCTTCCTTACGCTAAAGAAAGAGCCACTTTCATCATCAGTTCGTCTCCCGGTTGCATATCGAAAGAGGCAATAATACGTTTGCCTTTTTCTGTCTCTCCCATCGGAAGATAAATCGAATCGACTACCGGACGGTTGAATTTCATCACAAAGAAATAATCCTGGTTGACCCATACCGTGTTATTGACATGTCCTGTCAGTGTTTGAGCATCTTCCCAGTTCACTTCACAACTGTTGACTTGTGAATGATATTGTTCTTCTCTCCATGCAGGGCCATGTTGCAAGTCAATCAATATAGAGGCAGAATCAGCCTTGTGATAAGTATAGCGGTGAAGGGCAGCATGGATAGATGCTGTCAGTTCCGCTTTCACCTGTGGATCGGAAAGTTCCGCA
>USLC01000114.1 GCA_900555375.1 uncultured Eubacteriales bacterium | reverse complement strand
AACGAAATCAATTCATGCAGCTGAGTATTTCCATGGAACACTTGAACTTGTGGAAAAAGATACTTCCTTAATTCTGTTCTATGGCGAAGATGAAACAAGACCGCTTATGGATCGTGTATTGAATTTTAGTAAAAAAATCACAGATGTAATCAATGTATTTGATACAAAAATACATTCGCTGAAAGAACGGATGGAGCAGCTTGAACAAGACATCAAGCAGTCGCAGCAGATTGTAGATACGCTTTCTCCGGTAATTTCATCGGACGTGCATCTTGAGGGACTGAGCAAGCTCAGCTATATCAAATACCGCTTCGGCAAGATGCCGCTATCCAGCTATCAAAAGCTTGATACATATTTAAAAGACCTTCCGGCTTACTATATCGCTATGACAAGCGATAAAGAATCCGTCTGGGGCTTATATTTTGTAAACGAAAACAATAAAGAAAATGTCGATCGTGTTTTTGCAACGCTGTACTTCGAGCGTTTCCGCATAAGCAGCGATGAGGAGGGTACTCCGGCGGAAATCATCGAAAAAATCAACGCGCATAACAAAGAGGCTCGGGCTGAAATCGAAAGTCTTAAAAAGCAGATTGACACAACGATTGCCGCGCAGAAAAATGACCTGCTTGACGCATACGCCGATATCAAGTATGAGTATGACCTTTACAACATCAAAAAATATACCACCAACAGCCGAAGCTCTTTCTGCATAACCGGCTGGATTTCGGCAGAAGACGCCGAAGCGTTGAGCGAGCGCGTAAAGGACGACAGCGAATGTATAGTTATCTCTGATAACCCCGAGGCGGTATCGCATATCAAGCCGCCGACAAAGCTTAAAAACAGTAAAATCTTCAAACCGTTTGAGGAATTTGTAAAGATGTACGGCGTCCCCAATTATAACGAGCTTGACCCTACGCCTTTTCTGGCTGTTGTATACACCATTTTGTTTGGAATGATGTTCGGCGATGTGGGTCACGGATTTGTTCTTGCTCTTGTCGGAGCTCTGATGATGTGGCGCAAAAAGGGCGGCTTTCTTGCCAAGCTTCTTGTCCCCCTGGGAATATCCTCGATGTTCTTTGGGCTTATGTACGGTTCGGTATTCGGATTGGAGAGCGAGCACGCTGTTATAAAGCCCTTATGGTTCACTCCGTTTGAAAACGGAACGACTATGATGAACACCCTTATGTACGCGGTAGGTCTTGGTATTGCTTTGATATTTGTTTGTATGATATTTAATATCATAAACGGAATCAAACAAAAGAACTGGCAAAAGATACTGTTCTCTCAAAACGGCGTTGCGGGAATGTTGTTCTACGGTCTTGTTATATACTGCGCTTTAAGCGCGGTCAGCGGAAATTCGCACCCTCTGGGAATCGCAATTCTGTTTATTGTGATTTCGCTGGCTCTGATATTTCTGCAAGAACCGCTCGGCAAGCTTCTTGCAAAGCAAAAAGACTGGATTCCCAAGGAGAAGGGCGGCTTTTTTGTAGAAGCGTTTTTTGAAACCTTTGAGATACTTTTAAGCTTTGTCACAAACACCGTTTCATTCCTTCGTGTCGGGGCTTTTGCCTTAAACCACGCAGGTATGATGTCGGTTGTGGTAATGTTTATGTATCAGTTAAACCTTGGCGGTTCGATAGCGGTAACCATCTTCGGCAACCTGCTTGTAATCGGTCTTGAGGGCTTAATTGTCGGCATACAGGTTTTGCGTCTCGGCTTTTACGAGATGTTCAGCCGCTTCTATGACGGTGACGGAAGAGAGTTTAAGCCTCTTAACCCGGGAAATTAAAAATTTTCCAAAAAATATTTCAAATTATTTAATGAAAACAATTTATATTATTTAAAATACGGAGGTATTTATTATGCTTAAATCAATTGTTATGTTTGTTATTGTTACTTTGGCTGTTTCGGTACCGCTTGTTGCTCACTTTGGCTTAAAGCTCAGTGGAAGAAAGATGAAGACGGCTATCGGCGTTAACCTTTTCTCGTTCTTTACACTTATGCTTGTTTTCGGCGCTTGTATGGTTACGGGTTCTGTCAACGCATTTGCGGCAGGCGGCGATGCGGCGGCTTCTGTTGACGGAATGAAGTACCTCGGTGCAGCTTTGTCTACAGGTCTTGCCTGCGTGGGCGCAGGTATCGCGGTATCATCTTCTGCTTCTGCCGCTCTCGGCGCAATATCCGAAGACCCTCAGATAATGGGTAAATCGCTTATCTTCGTTGCCTTAGCAGAAGGTATCGCCCTTTACGGACTTATCATTTCTCTGCTCATTCTCTTCCAGTAAGTCTTACCCGCGGCGTAATTGCCGCCGCAGAGATACAGAAAAGACAGAAAGGCAGTGGAATTTAAAATGAAGTTTTACTTGCTCAGTGATAACATTGACACACAAACGGGTATGCGCCTTGCCGGAATAGAAGGCGAGGTTGTCCACGGAGAGGACGACTTCCGCAAGGCTTTTGACAAAGCGCTTGAAAATCCCGATACGGCGGTTTTGCTTATTACGGAAAAGCTTGTCAATCTTTGTCCGCAGTATGTTGCGGAGCAAAAGATTAACAACAAAATTCCGCTAATTGTGGAACTGCCCGACCGTCACGGCTCACAGCGCCCCGATGATTATATTTTAAGCTATGTCAAAGACGCTGTGGGCGTAAAATTATAAATGACTTTAACAAATATGTGAGCAGAAAGGCTGTGAAAATATATGGCTGAAAATTCTTTGACCAATTTTGCAACCGTCCTCTATTCAGAGGCGGAAAAGCAAAAAAATGATGTTGAAAAACAGCTTAAGGACGAGCGCGAAAAGATACTCGCCGAAAAGAGCGCAGAGCTTGAAACAAAGCTTAAGCGCGAAATTGAGAATTGTCATAACGGACTTAAGCACGAAATAGGCCTTGCGATTTCAAACCGCGAGGCAGAGCTTGCCAAGCTTCTTCGGCACAACCGCGCCGAGGCGGCGGAAAAGATATTTGATGAAGCGGCACAAAAGCTTAAAGAATTTACCAAAACCCCCGAATATGAGGACTATTTAAAAAGAGAGCTTGAAGGCGCCGCCGATGAGTTTTGTGAAGGCACAACGATATGTGCAGCGCGCGAATGCGATGCCGCTCTTATAAAAAAGCTGTGTCCGATTTCAAACATCGAAATAAACGTCGCTGCCGACGATATTATCGGCGGCTTTACACTTAGAAACACGCAGCTTAAGATATTTGCAGACTGTACTTTAAAGAGCAGGCTTGACGAACAAAAAGAGCTTTTCTGCGGTACAAAAGAGCTTGTTATAGACTAAAGGGGTGTGATTATGTTGGATAAAAAAACTGCTGAAATATATGGCATAAACGGACCTGTTGTAACCGTTAAGGACGCTCCTCAATTTATGATGAAGGAAATGGTTTTTGTCGGAAACGAAAAGCTTATCGGCGAAGTAATCGCCGTTCACGGAGACTCGACAATCATACAGGTATATGAAGAAACATCGGGGTTAACCCTCGGCGAACCGGTCGCGCCGGCGGGGGCGGCTATGTCCGTCACCTTAGGACCCGGACTCTTGGGCAATATCTTTGACGGAATCGAAAGACCTCTGCGCACAATCAAAGACGAATCGGGCGCGTTTATCTCAAGAGGTCTGCGCCCGGACGCAGTTGATATGAACAAAAAATGGGATGTTGAAATCACCGCCTCTGTCGGAGACGAGGTTAAGCCTTGTTCTATAATAGGTCAGACAGACGAAACAACGATTATAAAGCACAAAATTATGGTTCCGCCAAATGTCGAAGGCACAATCTCTGACATAGTAAAAAGCGGAAGCTATAGCTGCAGCGATATTATCGCAAAAGTTAAAAGACCCGACGGAAGCGAAGCCGAAGGAAAGCTT
>USLC01000113.1 GCA_900555375.1 uncultured Eubacteriales bacterium | reverse complement strand
ACACATACGGAAAAACAATATCTGAATACAGAAATGAGCTTAGAATTTCAAAAGCAAAAAAGCTTTTGATTACGGGAAGTTACTCAATCGAAGAGACGGCGGAAATGCTCGGATTCTATGACAGCGCATATTTCAGCAGGTGTTTTAAAAAGGCGGAGGGGCTGTCGCCTAAGAAGTATTTAAAGCAATATTATACGATGTAGATACGGATAAATATAAGGCAGCCACATGGCTGCCTTAATACTACTGCTTTTTAAACTTAAGGCGGTATTCGCTCGGAACATACCCCGTTTCGTTATGAAACGCCTTGCTGAAGTAAGATGAAGAGCTGTACCCAAGCTCAAGCGCTATTTCCTGTATGGATTCGTTTGTTTCCGAAAGCAATTCCTTTGCCTTGTTAAATTTAAGCATCATAATATATTCTTTAAAATTCATATTGGTTTTTTGCTTAAATATGGTGCTTAAATAACACGTCGAAATATAAAACTTTTTTGCGATATCTTCAAGTGACAGCGGCTGTGAGTAGTTTTTGTTTATATACTCGGTTATGTCAAATATAAGCTTTGACGTCTTGGTTGAGCGGATATCGTTAATCTGCGCTATCGATGCGGCAACCAGCTTTTTTATAAGAGCCTTAAGCGAATCGAGGGTGTTGCAGCGTTTAAGATATGCCCATATATCAAATTTGTTAAAGAGATAGTTTGGGTTTTGACCTATCTGAATAAGCGCGGTGGAAATTGTTACTATAAATTCAAGGCAGATTCTTTGAACTATCTCTATTTTAACCGTGTTATCCTTAAAGTTTTCAAACAACAAATCAATTTGGCTCATTGCTCCGTCCTTGTTGCCGATTTTAAGATAGGAGATACAGTTATCTATTAAATCCTTATAGCCTATAATATCGGTCGAAGGTTCAACATCCTGACAGTATATAATCTGATTCTTGCCCATATAAAAGCTGTGCTCAAGGCAGTTTAAGGCGCTTTTGCAGGAAAGATTAAAACCTGCGGCAGAACTTACAATTTCGCCTATTCCTATAGAATATGACATATCCGTCTCGGTATAGTTAAAGTCAAGAAGTTTTTTTATCGTGTTTGCGATTTCTATGCATTGCCCGAGAGCCGCCTCTGTGCTTAACGAAAATTTAAACTTAACAAAAAGTGTAAATAAATCGGGCTCGTAAAACGGAAGAAGATAATAGTCGGGGCTTGAGCCGAGAAGTTCTTTTATGTTGATAAAATCAGAAAAAACATTGGCGCTTTCATAAAACTTTACTATAATGGTAGAGCACAGCCCCGCAGTATCGGGAAGCCCGAACAAGGCGTTCAGCTCCATATTATAATGCTTGCTTGAGCAAGCAGAAAGAAAGTAGCTTTTAAGCAGATACTTGTTCTCTTTAAACGAATTTGCAATATTATTCATTATGGTATTTTGGCGGTCATTTTCAACTGACTCTGCGGCAGATTTGACCGTGCTTACAAGCTGTTCTTTATCTATCGGCTTAAGCAGATAAGCCATAACGCCGACATCTATGGCGCTTTTTGTATATTCAACAATATTATGAGCGGTAAGTACGATAATTTTAAGCTTGGGCAGACGCGATTTAAGCTTTTGCGCAAACTCAAGACCGTTTTCGGTTCCAAGCTGTATGTCTGTTATTAAAATATCGGGATGATTGCGTTTTGCAAAGTCCCAGGCGGATTGGGTATCGGGAAAGATTCCCGACAGAACGGCGCCTGTCGGTTCCCAGTCAATTTGTGAAAGCTGATTGCGCATTAAAAACTCGTCTTCTATTATCAGTATTTTTGTTTCCAATTTACTTCACTCCAATTTTTAAAATTTAAATGTGCTGTTTTTTGACAGATGAATCGTGGCTGTGATTCCGCCCATATCATTTTCGGAATATTCAAGACCGTAGCCCGCCCCGTAGTAGAGCCTGATTCTTTGAGAAATGTTGTATATGCCGAAATGATTCATTGATGAAAACTGCTCATTGTCTATCACCGCGTTTGCGTATGAGTTAAGCGCGTTAATTGAAACATAGTTTAATCCGTATCCGTTATCGCTTACGGAGAGGATAATATCATCGCCGTCAAATCCGCCCTTGATTTTTATGATTCCGGGCTTTGTCATTTCGTTAAATGCGTGAGTTATACAGTTTTCTATAAGCGGCTGAAGAATAAGCTTGCATATCTGATAATCAAGAATATCCTCGTCTATGTCCATTTTAAGCTCAAACTTATCGGGGTATCGTATTTTTTGGATTTCAGCATAGCTTATTGCCTGCTCAAGCTCTTGCCGAACGGTTATAAGCTCTTTTCCGTTATTTAAAGAGGTTCTGAAGTAAGTGGCAAGAGACGTTGCAAGGCGTTTTATTTCATCGGCGTGTATTTCGTCCGCAAGGGCGGAAATAGAGCCGAGAGTGTTATACAAAAAGTGCGGTTTAATCTGTGCCTGAAGAACCCGAAATTCAGTTTCGCGCTGTAGCCTTGACTGTTTTTTTATGTTATCCAGCAGTTCTTTTATCGTATTGCGCATCTTTTCGTATGAGTGATAAAGCGATGCGATTTCAACTCCCGTTTCTTTTGGCGGAATAACGGGAATAATAGAGTTTTCATCGTCAAACCGCGACATATCATTTGACAGCATCTTTATCGGCTTTATAAATGACAGTGATATAAAATACTGTATCAAAAATACAAAAAGCATTAAAAGCAAAGATGCTGTCAGCGTGGAAATCAGCATT
Organism: uncultured Eubacteriales bacterium; assembly: GCA_900555375.1. Taxonomy (GTDB): domain Bacteria; phylum Bacillota; class Clostridia; order Monoglobales; family Monoglobaceae; genus UMGS1820. The sequence goes on along the minus strand of USLC01000113.1, from coordinate 1,130 downwards.
GAATGACCAAGCATATCAAACTCGCCTATTGAAACAAACGAAATAAGGTACAGCCCCGTATTTTGTATGGGATAGCAAAATACACGGTATTCCGAATCGGGCATATGTACAACCGAGCTTTGAATCTGCCGGGGAATGATTTTGCCGTATATATCGGGATTATTCGCAAACGAATCTATTGTTTTGTCGTTGAACGGATTAATTATGTGGGTGTCGGTTGTAATAAACATTTTTCCGTTTTGCATAAGTCTGATGTCTTTTACAAGCGAGCAGAATATATTTGCGTTAATGTATGCCTTTACTATGGCAATCGGTTCCCTCGTGCGCGTGTCGGCGATAAGCCGAGATGCGGTGATATAAGAGGTATTGTTAATATCGTCGGTATGAAAGACGGGCTTGTAGTTGCTTGAAAGCACTTCGTTAAACCATACATCGTTTAAAAGCTCGCTGCTTTTAAACACGCTCTCGCCCGAGTTTCTGACAGACGGATAATAGTCTTTGGTAAGCGAGTATATTTCAAATTTTTCAACCTTGCGCCGAAACACGTCGTAAATAGACAAAATGTTTGTTATTTTGTCTACCTGAGTCTCAACAGAGTCGGTACAGCTGTCGGATAAGAGATATTGAAGCTCATAATTGTTCTGCATCAAAAAGAACTGATATTCGATATCGTCAACCATCGACGAAAGATGGATAACAGACGAGTTGGTTATGCTTTGCGAGTTTTGGGTTCCTATTTCCATCATTGTGTGGTTTGAATTTGTATATGTTATCGCAATGAAAGCAACCATAACCAAAATAGTTGTTACAAGGTACAAGATTAAAAACTGTCCGGTAAGCGACTGTTTTTGAAGTTTCTTTAAAAGCATACAGTTCCCTCCGTTGCAGACAGCCACAGCAGGCGGCTGAATTTATAGTTGTTTATTATAGTATAACACAAAATAAAAAATTTAAAAGTGAATTTTAAAAAGTCAGAAAGAAAGTACAATTATCGAAAGTTTTTACGGTTGACACTAATTACGGCATTGGTGTAAGATTTTAATATAAGATATGTGCAAATATTATTTCGGGCGGTGAGAGTATGTCGCAAAAAAATTTTTGGCTAATCCGAAGGGCGGCAGTTATGGCGG
>USLC01000112.1 GCA_900555375.1 uncultured Eubacteriales bacterium | reverse complement strand
AAGATAATGTGCCGCCTCTAAAATCCTGCGTTCCTTTTCGGAATAGGTTTTGTCAAACAAATATGTTTCCATCTTTCCGTAAAAGTCGTGAGGAATATTTATAATATTGCTTTTAAGTGTAGACAAAGCCCACTTGTTAAGCTCGCTGCCCTTTTCCTTTACGAGGCGGTGGAACACGGGCGGTTTGATGTCTGTCAGCACAAGTCTGTGCAAAAACTCGAATATTCCGCCCTCCACAAGCTTTACCATATCGACGTTTCCGTCTATTTTTGACAGGACATAGGCGTAAATCATTTTATGAGACTGTTTATCTATTTCCGTAAACCCGCGCGACGGGCGTATATGGTCGTTCCATCTCTCTATTGACGCGGCTTCAAATATAAGTTCGATTAAAGATTTTTTTATCATAGTCTTTCCCCTTATTAAATATCAAAGTGATTACTGAAGCTTTTTTATATCGTTTGAAAGGCCGCAGCTGTTCAGTGCAGTGATAACCTCTATACCGCTTTCAAATTCCTGCGAATACTTTGAAAGCTCGGTCTCAAAGTCCGATATACTGTGAAGATTGGTTTTTTCAAGATTTTTAACTTCTTCTTTAATTAAATATATCTTTCTGTCGGAAATACTTTTATTGTTATCCATAATCAGCCTGCTTTCTGTAACAAATATATTACAATTATACTTCAAAACGGTTACTAAGTCAAGAAAAATCTGAATTTTGCGCACAAAAATGATTGCGTAACCCCTAATTGGCTTTGCTGAAAAATTCTTGAAGTTAAGGAAATGAGATATAATTTAACATAATAATTAATAATTGCGTATAATCGTTAATATATATGTATAATCGGATTTGATTTATTTAATAAATTTAGGTATTATAATACTGTTAGCACTCAAAGAGTTAGAGTGCTAACAGATAAATTAAAAATTTGATTATAATACAAGGAGGAATTGTTTTATGAATATTAAACCATTGGCAGACAGAGTAGTTATCAAGATGCTTGAGGCGGAAGAGACCACAAAAAGCGGTATAATTCTTGCCGGCTCTGCAAAGGAAAAGCCGCAGATAGCGGAAGTTGTTGCGGTAGGTCCCGGCGGAGTTGTTGACGGAAAGGAAGTTAAGATGGAGCTTTCGGTCGGCGATAAAGTTATTATGAGCAAGTATGCGGGAACGGAAGTTAAGCTTGACGGCGAGGAATATATTATCCTCAGACAAAGCGATGTTCTTGCAAAGATTGACTGATTTTAAACGATTATAAATTGATTCGGAGGTAATAATTATGGCTAAACAAATTTTATTCGGTGAAGAAGCAAGACACGCCCTTGAACGCGGCGTAAATCAGCTTGCTGATACAGTTAAGGTTACACTTGGTCCTAAGGGAAGAAACGTTGTTCTTGATAAAAAATACGGCGCTCCGCTTATCACAAACGACGGTGTGACAATCGCAAAGGAAGTAGAGCTTGAAGACCCGTTTGAAAATATGGGCGCTCAGCTTGTAAGAGAGGTTGCCACAAAGACAAATGACATAGCGGGCGACGGTACAACAACCGCAACCTTGCTTGCGCAGGCTCTTATCCGCGAGGGTATGAAGAATGTTGCGGCAGGAGCCAATCCTATGATTGTCAGACGCGGAATGTCAAAAGCTGTTGATGCGGCTGTTGATGAGATTGTTAAAAACAGTAAAAAGGTTGACGGTAAAGATGATATCGCTCGTGTTGCTTCCGTTTCATCAGCCGATGAAACTGTAGGTCAGCTTATTGCGGACGCTATGGAGAAGGTTACAAGCGATGGCGTTATCACGGTTGAAGAATCAAAGACTGCGGAGACGTATTCCGAAGTTGTTGAGGGTATGCAGTTTGACAGAGGTTATATAACACCTTATATGGTAACCGATACCGATAAAATGGAAGCGGTAATCGATGACGCATACATTTTAATTACAGACAAGAAGATTTCAAATATTCAAGAGATTCTGCCGCTTCTTGAGCAGATTGTTCAGTCGGGTAAGAAGCTTGTTATAATAGCAGAGGATATAGAAGGCGAAGCGCTTTCTACCCTTATCGTGAATAAGCTGAGAGGTACTTTTACCTGTGTTGGCGTTAAGGCTCCGGGCTTTGGCGACAGAAGAAAGGAAATGCTTAAGGATATAGCAATTCTCACAGGCGGACAGGTAATCTCCGAAGAAATCGGACTTGAGCTTAAGGATACAACGGTTGAACAGCTCGGCCGTGCGCGTCAGGTTAAGATTCAGAAGGAGAATACCATTATTGTTGACGGTATGGGCGATAAGACTGAAATCGCTAACCGCGTAAGCAATATCAGAAGTCAGATAGAAGAGACAACATCTGAGTTTGACAAAGAAAAGCTTATGGAGCGTCTTGCAAAGCTTGCGGGCGGCGTTGCGGTTATTAAAGTAGGTGCAGCTACCGAGATAGAGATGAAAGAGAAAAAACTCAGAATTGAAGACGCTCTTGCAGCAACCCGTGCAGCGGTTGAAGAAGGTATAGTTGCCGGCGGCGGTACAGCGTTTATCAACGCTATTCCTGCGGTTGAAAAGGTTGTTGATGGTCTTGAAGGCGATGAAAAGACAGGCGCAAAAATTGTTCTCAGAGCACTTGAAGAGCCTGTTCGTCAGATTGCATTTAATGCAGGTATAGAAGGAAGCCTTATAGTAAATAAGATTAAAGAGAGTAAGACAGGCGTAGGCTATAATGCCTTGATTGACGAGTATATGGATATGATAAAGGGCGGTATTGTAGACCCGACAAAGGTTACACGTTCTGCTCTTCAGAATGCGTCAAGTGTTGCCGCAAAACTGCGCCTCGTCAGTACGCAAAATTTACTCGCAAATCGCTCTTGTCCAATTATGCGGTATTGCCTTAAATCCGTAATCAAGGCGAAAGCCTAAAATTAAAGGGGGAAAAACGATGTTTGAACGCATATTCAAGCTATCGGAACACAAAACCACAGTCAAGACCGAAGTCATGGCCGGTATCACGACCTTTATGACGATGGCTTACATCATCGCCCTCAACCCCAACCTGCTGACAAACTTTGCAGGCGGCACGCCCCTGTGGAACGCAGTGTTCATGGCGACCTGCATAGCCTCGGCTATCGGTATGCTCGTCATGGCATTTGCCGCAAACAAGCCCTTTGCTATGGCACCGGGCATGGGTCTTAACAGCTTCTTCGCCGTTGTTGTGGCAAACATCGCCGCAATGGCGCATTTAAGCTATGAGGAGGCCTTCCCCGCCGCTATCTGCATCATCCTCGTCGAGGGCGTTTTCTTCGTCGTCCTGACCCTTTTCTCCATCCGTGAGAAAATAGTTGAGGCCATCCCCGCCGGCATCCGCATCGGCATCACCCCCGCCATCGGCCTTATGCTGCTGAACATCGGCTTCGGCTCGAACGCAGGCATTTACAGTGAAAAGGGCGGCCCGTTCTATGTCCTGTCTACCTTCTTCGGAAGCCTCAGCCCCTCCGTCGTTCAGGACACCGTCGGCAGCGCATACCCCCAGATGGTCCTGTATGTTGTCACCATGCTCGTCGGCGTATTCGCCATCATCATTCTCAACCACCACAAGGTCAAGGCCTCGGTCATCCTCGGTATGCTCATCTCCTGCATAATCTACTGGACAGGCAGCTTCATATTCCTCGACACCAACCCGTTTGCCTCGCTTCAGGGTGCGTCGTTCGTTCCGCCTTTCAAGGACATGCTCGACACGACCTTCTTCAAGTTCGACTTCAAGACCTTTATCAGCATCGGTTGGTTCACCGCTCTGACGCTGGTCATAACCTTCTGCATGATCGATATGTTCGACACCATCGGCACCCTCGTCGGCACCGCCGCAAGGGCGGATATGCTCGATAAAGACGGCAAAATGCCGCAGATGAAGGAAGCCCTGCTT
>USLC01000111.1 GCA_900555375.1 uncultured Eubacteriales bacterium | reverse complement strand
CTCTCCACCTTCCATAACTGCAACACATGAATTTGTTGTTCCTAAATCAATTCCTATAATCTTTCCCATTTTAAAATTCCTCCCAAATGTTTATCGGATATTTATATTGTACCACAAGTATAATTATATTTCAAGCTTTTTTTGAGGACAAAATGATATGCACATATAATATGGACGGTGTGATTTGATTTTAAATTGATGATTGATATATTTGTTTATATGTGATATAATAAAGTTAACCAATTATAATTAGAAGGGAAGAAATAATAATGGTAAAACATATTATACTTTGGAATCTTAAAGATGAATATTCATCGGAGGAAAAGAAAAAAATAAAGCAGGATATTAAAAATGGGCTTGAGGGGCTTAAGGATAAAATTCCCGGGCTTATTGATATAAATGTATATATTGACGGGCTTTCTTCTTCGACGGTTGATTTGATGCTTGACTCATCGTTTGAAAGCGAAGAGGCACTTAAAAACTATTCGGTAAACCCAAGCCACGTGCATATCGCGGATACCTACGTAAGACCGTTTACATCCAAACGCAGCTGCCTTGATTTTGAAGCCTGACAGACGTATAAAAAGCCGGAGCTTATAATTAAGCCCCGGCTTTTTGTTGTTTATATTTGGTTTTTAAATGCTTATTCTGAAGTTAAAGACTATATCCTTATCGCTCAGGCGATATTTTTCCAAAAGCTTGGGCCCGCAGCTGTTTGAGCCGATTCCGGCGTTTTTATAATCGATTCTTACAATTATATTATCGGCCTTTTCAAGCTCGTCTGTGTGCATTGCCTTTGTAAGCGCCTCGGAGGTATACTCCGAAACATTTATTTCAAAAGAGCCGTCTGCGGTAAAGCAAAGTCCGTTTTCCGTTTCAAGGCATTTTGTATTAAAGTGGTTTCCGTGTTCCTGCGGCATAATATAAGGAACATATTCAGACGCCGCATCGCTTTCGTACATACCCATTTTTGCATAATGGTGCATATCGCAATATGTTTCCTCGGGTCCCATACCGAAGTATCTGAACTTAGAGCTGTTCTTCGGCAGAGCAAATTCAAAGCCGAGTCTCGGCAGTTCAACGCAGTCCTCTCTTACCTTACCCTTAAGGCTTACGCCTATCGAACCGTCATCAAAGAATGAATATTCGGCGCTGTATTTAAAGAAAGGTATTCTCGATACACCCGAGAGAGAGCCGTTGACCGTAATTTTGTTGTCGGATATGCTGCATTCGTACACCTTGGGGCAGAGGCGGTTGATATTTTCGCCGAAAGCGTTATTGCCGTTTATATATCCCCAGGACTTTTTGATATTTCTGTCGTTATCCGTGGGTGCGCGCCAAGCGGTGAGTTTTGCCTCGCCCTCGGTCAATCCGTTAAGGCTTGCAAGCATTCCGCTGTGTGCATTGAATGTGTGAGTAAATCCGTCGCCGTTTACAGTAATTGTGTCACGTTCTTTGGTGATAACAATTTTGTCAGATGTGCTGCACGGAAGCTCTTTGCGCACGGGCACATCAAGCTTGTGCTGTGTTGAAGCAACCTCAAAGCCGTTTTTGTCTATAAGGCTTATGTTGAGATAGCAGCCAATCTTGCACTCAAGCGGAAGATTTAAGTCAAGCGCAAGACTTTGCGATTCGTGCGGAGCAACATCGGCGTGAAGCTTTGCTGAGTATGTGCAGATTCCGTCCGCTTCTACAGTATAGCATATCGTATACTCGCTGAGGTCGGTAAAATCAAACAGGTTATTAACTGTAAGTGTTTTGCCGTCAAACTCGGTTGAGAAGGGCTGATAGATCGCCTTCGCTTCAAGAGAGCCTGCCTTAAGGCTTCTGTCGGCAAACACAAGACCGTCACAGCAGAAGTTGCCGTCATCTGTCAGCTCGTCAAAATCCCCGCCGTAGAGGCAGGTGCCGTCCTTGCGTACAACGGTGTGGTCTGCCCATTCCCAGATACAGCCGCCGATAAGCTTAGGATACTTGCGGAAAAGCTTCATATAATCGGCTAAGTCACCGGGACCGTTGCCCATCGCGTGCGAATATTCGCAAAGGTAAACGGGGCGCTTGTCATCGTCAACAGCGTGAGTTTCAAGCTCTTCTACACCCATATACATATAACTTACAACGTCTGAAATCTCTTTGGGGAAGTTATCTCTTCCGCCCTCAATAACACCTGCGCCCTCATAGTGAACAAGGCGCGAAGTGTCTCTTTCTTTTGCCCATTCATACATCGCGTTGTGATTTTTGCCGTATCCGCTTTCGTTGCCGAGGGACCACATAAATACGCAGGCGTGGTTCTTGTCGCGCTCTACCATACGCTTGATTCGGTTTACAAATTCGTCTTTCCACTCGGGACGGCGGCAAAGCCAATCCATACTGTCCATATCATAGCTGTTGCGTCTTACGTACCAGGGATAGCGGCTGACAAAGCCGTGAATTTCAATATCCGTCTCATCTACAACATAAAAACCGATTTCATCGCAAAGCTCTAAGAACTTGGGCGTCGGCGGATAGTGAGAGGTTCTGATACAGTTGATATTAAGCTTCTTCATAAGCTCAAGCTCGCTGCGCATCTCGTCTTCGGGGATATGATAGCCGTATTTCGGGTGGGTATCGTGGTGATTTACACCCTTTAAAAGAACCGATGTTCCGTTAATCAAAAGCTCTCCTTTGTCCGAAACCTCGATTTTTCTCATACCGATTTTTTGCGGAATAAACTCATTGCAATGTTTTATAACCGCTGTATAAAGATACGGTTTTTCGGCATTCCAAAGAATGGGCGATGAAAGGTCGGCTGCCTTTCCGTCTGCGTCATAGACATAAAACTCGCCTTCGCCATCGTATGTTATATTTTTGTCATCAGCGTGGATTTCCACATCGGTAAGGTGTGAGATATCACGCGATAAAAGATAAACATCGCGGAATATTCCTGAAAGTCTGAAGAAGTCCTGATCCTCAAGATAACTGCCCACGCACCACTTTCTGACCTTGGCAACGATAGTGTTTTTGCCGGGAACAAGGTAAGAGGTAAGCTCAAATTCGGACGGCATATGCGAGCCCGAGCTGTAGCCGACAAAGCTTCCGTTTACGTGAAGCTCAAGACAGGACGAAACCCCCTCAAATACAATATATGTACGTCTGCCGCGCCACTCTTCGGGAAGCTCAACCGTTTTTGTATAAACCCCCATAGGATTATCATCCGGAGCGTAAGGAGGGTCAATCGGAAACGGATAGTTTACGTTGGTATACCAAGGCTTGTCATAACCCTGCATCTGCCAGTTGCCGGGCACGTTAATCTTGCCCGATTTTACGGCGGGGCCGCCCTCTTCGGTGTCGTGATTATAATATGCAAAGTCCCAAACGCCGTTTAGCAGTTTGTAAAACTTTGAGTTTTCGGGATTCCCCGAGAGAGCGCCGCTAAGCGTGTCGTACGGGATATAGTGCGAACGCAAAGGCGCGGTGTTGATTTGAGTTTTGTCTAGATTTTCATATATTTTGAAACTCATTTTATCACTCCTTTGGTGGAATTTTTATCTTGCCTTTATTATAAGTGCTGTACAATAAATTGTAAATATGATTTTTTTAACAAATCTATGACTATTTCACCATTTCCGTTACATAGCCGAGAATATGGGATATATACAGAAAGACTTTGGAGCTATTGACAATTTTCGGTTATAATGATAAAATATTAAAATCAGTTGATACAGAAAATAATATTAAGGTGATTTATCGGTGAAAAGAACGTTTAGCGGTTTAAAATACCTTGTGTCTGTCTTTTGCGTTCTTGCTTTGGCTCTTACGGCTGCGGCAACCACGCTTTACGGAGATGATTTTATATATGCCTTGTACTTCAGACACGGCTTTTTAAATTTTATTGATATGACACGCCGTCACTATGAGGTGATGAACGGAA
>USLC01000110.1 GCA_900555375.1 uncultured Eubacteriales bacterium | reverse complement strand
GCGGTAATCGGTAAGGTTAAGCATATCTATCGGTTTGCCGTCAATCGTAAGCGAGCCTGATGTCGGCAGCAAAAAACCGATTATCATATTCATAATCGTCGATTTTCCCGAGCCGGACGAACCTACAAAAGCGATACACTCTCCCTTTTCCGTATGCAAAGTAAAATCTTTTATCACATCTTCATCGGTGTGAGGATAGCGATAACAGCAATTATCAAAATATATGGTTCCGTGCACATAGCGCAGGCGGATTTTGCCGCGGTTGTCTTCTATGTTATCCGACAAAATTACCTCTGACATAGAATGTACCGCTTCAAGCCCCTTTGCAAGTTCGGGGTAAATGTTCACCACAGACTGCACGCTGTTCGATATCTGCGAAAAATACGATTGATAGAGGACTATGTCTCCCACACGGATTTTCCCCTTAAAGGCAAGATATCCCGTAAAAGCAAGGCACAGAACAGATAGCAGCTGCGACACCACCCACATTACCGAGCCGAAATATGCATTTGTGCGGTCCATTATAAGCCCCGTTGCCTTAAGATGAGCAATGTTTGCCTCAAGCCGCGCGATTTCTTCGTTTTCCAGTCCGTGAGCCTTGGTGACGGGCATCATCTCAAGCATATTTTTCACTTTTGCGGACATATTCTCGTTTTCCACACGAAAGCTGCGGTTGTTGTTTTTCATCTTGCCGCGAAACATATTTATCAGCATTACATTAATCGGCACAACGATTATATAAAACAGCGTCACCAATCCGCTTTTTGCGCCCGATACCGTCATAGTTACCGCAAGCCCAAGCAGAGCCGGTATACAGCTTTTTATAAAATGCGTGTTAAAAAACTCTATTGCCTCTATGTCGCGCATAAATTTTGACTGCAGTCTGCCGGATTCTATCTCCTTGTGATATGTCAGCGACAGATGCTGAAGCTTGCGCACAAGCGTGTTGCGCAGACCTGCGCCCACGGTTCGCAGCATTTTATCGGTGAACCGTGAATAGAGGATATGCGTGGGAATGTTCTGTAATATACACACGCACAGCACGGCAAAGTTTAACGCTATTTTCAGCATAGCGTGTTCGTCGGGATAGGATATCAGATTGATGACATTTGATGTTACAATCGGTATCACCCACGTCGGCGAGTTTTTCAAAAGATAGAAAAACGACGAGATGACAATACCCTTGATGTTCTTCTTAAAAAGAGTTTTCAGTATGCCCGTCTCGGCAGCCCGCTTTTTCCTGTCACCTGACCTATCGCCGCGGTTCTCGAAAAACAGCTGTTCATAGTCTGGTATGTAGTTTGTGCGTTCGGCAGTTTTCATAGAAAAACCATCTCCCATATCAGGCTTGAAATTTGCCCGTTATTTAATTACACAAACATTATACACAATTGCTGTGATAAATCAATAGATTTCTTAACATTTAATGTATTTTTTACATTTTAGGAAAAAATTATAACAAAACCGCAAAACACAACTGCAATTTATTAAAATTGTATAGTTGAATTTTGCGGTAATTTTTATCCGAATTAATATATCTGAAAAGTTTTATCTGCCGCGGCTTCCCATATAAAATACGCCTCTTCCGAACAGCGGAGCAACATATTGAACGGGAAGATAGGTCTTGTCATTTACCGTAATCAGCGGCGTGTCCATTTTCAATATCTCGCCCTCTGCCAATACCTCGTCACCGTCCTCTTTAAAGTAAAGGTCCGTGTCTCCGTTATATATTATTATCTGCCCCGTTTCCGCGCTATAAGAAATCCTGTCATTGTCCGTCCCGAGTATATTTGCAAGCTCGCGGAGCGGCACGTATATCTTTCCGTCTCTGCAAACAACCTCGTTTTTGAAGTAAATAAACTTACCGTTGCGGTAAATGTCAACCGGTTCGTTAAACGATTCCCCTATTCTTTCGATTCTGCATACGTCATCTTCATAAACCTCCGGATAGTCAACCTTATAACTGTCGGCAAGCGGCGTGACCTCGGCATTTATTTTAACGCTCATTTTTGAGCGGTACTCATCGCTGTCATACTGCTTATTTTTGTCATTTCCGGGGTTGATTGTCTCCAGCATCCAATAATAGTCCATATCATAGTTTACTTCTGCGTAAACATCCGTTTTTCCGCTTTCTTTATCGCATTTTACATTCAATACAAAAGCCCTGTACCAATCAAAGAGGTGCAGGTCGCGCACGTCAACCCACTCAATAATTCCCTCTCCTATATTTTCTTTTACCCAATCTTCTCCCATCATCGCCTTAAGCCTGTTTACAAATACCGTAACCAATTCTTTAAGCTGTGCCTCCGAAACGGTTACCGTATATCCCCCGTCCGAATATTCGGGCTTGATTTGACCGAAGATATCGCCAAACCGAAGCAGATATTTTATCAAATCCGCCGACGATTCATCCGCCGAACCGAATTTTTGCATTACCTGCGGAAGCTTTGCATACAATTCGCCTTTGCCCGGCAGCGTAGAGAAGTCTATATACAAATACCTTCCGTTAAGGGCGCGGCTTAAGGCGTTCTCGTTGCACGCCTTTACAAGCATAAGATTGCTGTATTCCTCCGCCGAGGTCATATTGCTGTCAAGCCAAAGCTTATACGTATCTTCATATCCGTACCTTGTTATTTTTGAGTACGTGCCGTCAGCCTTTACCGTGTTGCCGTCAGTTATGATATTAAAGCTGCCCGATGTGCGCATTCCGTCATTCTCTGCCGGTCCGTATTTGTCAAGCATCTTTCCGTCACCGTCATACTGCATTTTAAGATTCACATTTACTCTGCCTCCGCCTATGCAGCCTAAATTATCCCACTCCCCGTCATACGCACTTGCCGAAACACAGCCAAGGCTTATCACCGCCGCAATCAGAAAGCAAAAAAACCTCTTCATACATAACACCTCTATAATTAAAACAAAAAGATAAGTACAGTTTATATCCTTGTACTTATCTTTTATTAAACCACAAATTGTTAAAAATTTCAACCGTTTTTTAATTTTTCTTATGCGCGTTTGCCTTTGCGCGAAGCTGATTGTTTAAAATTCTCTTTCTCAGACGAAGGCTTTCGGGGGTAACCTCTAAAAGCTCGTCATCTGCCAGAAATTCCAAACAGCCCTCAAGGCTGAGTATCTGCGGGGGAATAAGACGAAGCGCGTCGTCGCTGCCCGATGCGCGGGTGTTGGTAAGCTGCTTCTTTTTGCAGACGTTTACGTTTATATCCTCACCCTTGGGCGACCAGCCGACAATCATTCCCTCATACACAGCCGTGCCGGGGGTAATAAACATCGTTCCTCTGTCCTGAACCTTAAATATTCCGTAGCCTACCGCCTCGCCCGTATCAAATGACACAAGCGAACCCGTGTGACGGCGTGTTATCTCGCCCTTAAACGGCTGATAGCTGTCAAATACCGAGTTCATAATTCCCTCACCCCTTGTATCGGTGAGGAAGTCGTTTCTGTAGCCGAGCAGCCCGCGTGCGGGAATCAGATATTCAAGCTTCATACGCTCGCCCTGCGGAGCCATCTGAACAAGCTCACCCTTGCGCTCTCCCATCTTTTCCATTACCGCACCCATTGACGTCTCGGGCACATCGATAAGCAGTCTTTCGACCGGCTCACAAAGCTGACCGTCAATCTCTTTGTAAAGAACTTTAGGCGTGCTTACCGAAAATTCATAGCCCTCGCGGCGCATTGTCTCTATCAGAATCGAAATATGCATTTCTCCTCTGCCCGCCACGCGGAAGCTGTCGGTTGTGTCGCCCTCTTCAACTCTTAGCGAAACATCCTTAAGCATTTCTTTCATTAATCTGTCGCGAAGCTGACGCGAGGTTACAAACTTGCCCTCTCTGCCGGCAAACGGGCTGTCGTTTACCGAGAATGTCATCTCGATTGTCGGCTCGCTTATTTTGACAAAGG
>USLC01000109.1 GCA_900555375.1 uncultured Eubacteriales bacterium | reverse complement strand
ATAGAAAAGGGTGAAGGTTTACGATGAACATTGCGTTAATTGCACACGATAAGAAGAAGGAGCTTATGGTAGATTTTTGTATTGCATACAGCGCTATACTTAGACAGCATAAGTTATTTGCAACAGGGACCACGGGTAATGTTGTTGAGGAAGCAACCGGCTTGCCTATTAAAAAGTTTTTGCCGGGTCCCGAAGGCGGAGATCAGCAAATCGGCGCCAGAATTGCGTACAACGAGATAGACGCGGGTTTGTTCTTTCGCGACCCTCTTACCGCGCAGCCGCAGGAGCCGGATGTGAACTCTATTTTCAGACTTTGCGATGTGCATAATATTCCGCTTGCCACAAATGTTGCCACGGCGGAGGTTCTTGTTATGGGAATCGACCGCGGCGACCTTGGATGGAGAGATATAGTAAACCCTAAAGATTAATAAAATTAAAGGAGCAGCCGCTTGTCATACGCGGTTGCTCCTTTGCGGATTTTAATGGCTTTTGGTTATGAAATAACCTCGTACATTGTGCGCGCGGCATCTTTAAAAGCGGTATCTTTTACTTCAAGAACCCTTACCGAAAGCGGCTTTGCGCCAAATGTAACCGTGATTTCGTCGCCGGGCTTTACATCGTATGATGCTCTTACGGGCTTTCCGTTTACGCTGACGCGACCGCTGTCGCACGCTTCATTTGCAACGGTTCTGCGTTTAATAATCCGCGAAACCTTTAAATATTTATCAAGTCTCATATATATTCCTCATTTCTTGTTATATTCATCGGAGAGCCGTGACTCTGCGATTATTGATTTTGCTGTTTTAAGCGCGCCTCTGCCGAATTTTTGTTTTATATTAAATACTGTATTTCCCAAAACATCGTTTTTGTCGTCATTATCTTCACCGAAGGAAAGCTGAACGTACGCTTTGTCTGTCAAATTTGACGCGGTTATGCCTATCAGGCGCACGGGCTTTGCAAGGTTTTGAGAGTTTAAAATATCGCTTGCCGCTTTGTATATCTTGTCGGCGCTTTTAATATATTTGCCCGAAGATGCGCGCGTAATGCTTTTCATATCCGAAAATTTTATTTTAAGCGTAACGGTTTTGCACCACAGACCTTTAAGGTAAAGGCGATAACTCACGTCCTCGGCAAGCAGAAGCAGAGTGTCACGCAAAAGATTTTTGTCGTTTGTATCTTTTAAAAACGTTGTTTCTCTGCCGATTGATTTTGGTGCGGAATTCGGTGTTACCTCGCGGTTATCGATTCCGTTTGCGTGTGCGATAAGTTCTCCTCCGGACGGACCTAAATTTTTCAGTCTTTCTATCGGCTGATTTGCAAGCTGCCCTATGCTTTTGATTCCCATAAGAGACAGCCTTTCTGCGGTTTTTGAGCCTATTCCGTAAAGCTCGCGTACGCTTCGCGGAAACATAAGTGCCCGAAACTCTTCGGGAGATGATATGACAAAGAAGCCGTTCGGCTTTTTTTCTTCGCTTGCGCACTTTGCGCTCATCATAGAATATCCCACTCCGACAGAGCAGGTAACGTTTAGCGTCTCAAATACGCGTCTTTTTATTTCTTTTGCAATCCCTTCGGCAGAACCAAATAAAAATTCGCTTCCCGTTACATCCATATAACCCTCGTCAAGAGATACAAACTCAATTTTATCGGTATACTCTGACATAATTTTGTGAACCTCTGCCGATGCCTCTTTGTATTTTGAAAAGTGAGGATGCACAAAAACGGCAGAGGGACACCTGCAATACGCTTCGGCACTGCTCATAGCCGAATGTACCCCATATTTGCGCGCGATATAATTACAGGTGGATACCACTCCGCGCGTTCCGGGTTCAGCGCCCACAATTACGGGCTTACCCTTAAGCTTAGGGTTGTCCCGCTCTTCAATTGAGGCAAAAAACGCATCCATATCCAAATGAATTATCTTTTTCATAACATCATCAGCCTTTAAGCATTATTACCGCGCCTTGTCTGCCTGTGTGCTCTTTCTGACATCGGTAAGAGTAGTATTTGCCGCCGCTGCACACGGTGCACACCTTGCTTATATCAATATTGCCGCGCAGAACCCCCGCTTCTTCAATTGTGTCGGATATCATAGCCCATAAGTCAATCATAAATTTGCCGTTTGATTTTGGGGTTTGATACTTCTTTTCAAAATATCGGGGCGCATCGCTGCCGAATTCAAAGCAGCACGGACCGATGGACGGACCGACAGCGGCGAGTATATTTTTGGGGCTGCAGCCGTAAACATTTGACATAACTTCGATACAGCGTGCCGAAATTTTTTTGACCGTTCCGCGCCAGCCCGAGTGCACAGCGGCGGCAACACGATTTTTGGGGTCATAAAACAGAACGGGTATACAGTCGGCTGAAAAGACAACAAGCGCAATGCCCGAAATGTTTGTAACAAGCCCGTCTGTGTCCTCTATATCGCTTGCGCGCACAATTCCCTTGCCGCAGTCATCCTCGGTCACTATCCGTATGTTATCGGTATGCGTTTGTTTTGCAAGAACTGTTCGGTTTAAATCTATATCAAGGTCGCATTCAAGCAAACGGTAGTTTTTCCTGACGGATTCTTCGCTGTCATTTACCCTGAAGCCAAGATTAAATCCCTTGACCGCACCGCGGCTTACGCCGCCGAGAGCGGAGGTAAACCCGTGAGATACCTCGCCTGCGCTGAACAGAGATGATTTAAGATACACTCTGTCATCGCATTTATATTCATAAAAACTCATATCGCTCACCCTATATCAAAGGCGGCTGAAACGAAGCCGCTCGACCGCGGTCGTCTTTCCGCTTTTTTCGTCTATATCAAATATGCAGGCGTTAAAACAAGCGTCACCCTGTGCCTTTTCAAAGCGAACACGCTTTACGGGCATACGCATATGCTCGATTATAATTTCTTTTTTAACGCCGAGGACAGAGTCCTCAACGCCGGTCATACCAAGGTCACATATAAATCCCGTTCCGCCGGGAAGAATCCTCTCGTCCGCCGTCTGGACGTGCGTGTGTGTGCCGAAGACCGCGCTGACTCTGCCGTCAAGAAAGTTGGCAAATGCCGTCTTTTCGCTTGTTGCGTCCGCGTGGAAGTCAACCGCAACAATGTCCGCGTCAAGCTTCGGCAAAAGCTTATCCATCGCGTCAAACGGACTGTCAACGGGCGGCATATTGATTTGCCCCGATGCGTTTACCACGGCAATTTTTATACTGCCTGTGTCGCAGACTGTATATCCCATTCCCTCTGCCTCGGACGGAAAGTTTAAAGGTCTGATAACACGGCTGTTGTCCTCCAGAACCGATGCCGATTCCTTGTTGTCAAATGTGTGGTTTCCCATAGTAATCACGTCAACGCCGCAGCCGATAAGCGTATTTGCTATATTGTGCGTAATCCCGTTCGGCTCTGCCGAATTTTCGGCATTGGCAACGCAAAAGTCAATATTATATTTTTTAAGTATTCTGCCCAGAGTGTTGTATACAAACTCTCTGCCGCTTTCGCCGTTTATATCTCCTATTGCCAAAAGTCTCATTTTTTATCTCCCGTCATTTTATTACGCTGTCTTACCGCCTCATATAAAAGAACGCCTGCCGCAACCGAGGCATTAAGCGACTCTGTCTTGCCAAGCATAGGAATTTTCACTAAAAAGTCGCAATGCTCGCGCACCAAGCGGCTCATTCCTTCGCCCTCGCTGCCGATAACTATTCCGAGAGGTCCCGTTAAGTCGCTTTCAAAGCAGTATTGCTCGGCCTCAAGAGCCGTCCCCGCAATCCAAAGACCCTCTTTTTTAAGAAGCTCAAGCGTTTGCGCAATGTTGGTTACCCGTGCCACGGGCATATGCTCTATCGCCCCGGCGGACACCTTTGCCACGACGGAATTAAGCGATACGCTGCGGTTTTTGGGGATAACAACGCCGTGAGCACCTGCCGCATCGGCAG
>USLC01000108.1 GCA_900555375.1 uncultured Eubacteriales bacterium | reverse complement strand
TGCCGAGCAATGTTGTGGCGGTGGGAAACCCCTGCAGAATTCTGCGTGAAATCGGCGATTATGACAGAGAATATTATTTTAAAGGCAGAAAAATTCCCGATAATTTTTTGTAAACTTACAAAAATAAATAAAAACAAATCAAGAACCCCGTATGTCGGGGTTCTTGATTTGTTTTTTAAATAATTAATCAACCTATGAGGCTTTCGTAAAGCTTTTGATATTCTTTGGCGGAATTTGTCCACGAGAAGTCAAGCTTCATCGCGTTTGAAACAAGCTTGTTCCAAACAGTTTTATTACTGAAGAAGCCGAGAGCCATACGCAGCGTGTAGACCATATCGTTTCCGTTGTACGGATAGAAGCTGAAGCCCGTGCCCTCTTTTGTATATTCGTTGTACGGAATAACCGTGTCCTTCAGACCGCCCGTTTCGCGGACAATCGGAATTGTACCGTATGCAAACGAAATCATTTGGCTTAAGCCGCACGGTTCAAACATAGACGGCATAAGAAACAGGTCGGATGCGGCATATACTTTATGTGCCAAATCGTTGCTGAACATAATGTTTGCCGAAAGCTTTTCGGGGTTATACCACGCCGTCTGACGGAACATCTCTTCGTATCGCGCTTCGCCCGTTCCGACAACCACGATTTGAATATCAAGGTTCATCAGCTCGTTCATAACAGCCGCAATTAAATCAAATCCCTTTTGGTCAACAAGTCTTGATATAATACCAATCATTGCCTTTTCGCCGTCAACGGGAAGTCCAAGCTGTTCCTGAAGCTTGGTCTTGTTGATTTTTTTCTTTTCTTTTACAGTTTTTACGTCATAGTTTGCATAAATAAATTTATCGGTTTTGGGATTATAAACGTTGTAATCGATACCGTTTATAATGCCGAATAATGAGTTCGACCTTGCTGCAAGCAATCCCTCAAGCTTCTCTCCGCCGAGGGGAGTTTTAATTTCTTCGGCGTATGTCGGGCTGACCGTTGTAACGTAATCAGAGTATACAATGCCGCCTTTTAAAAGATTTGCACAGCCGTGAAATTCAAGCTTATCATTCGTAAAGTATTCGGGGCCGATAGAGAAAAAGTCAGCCACGATATCCATAGAATAGATGCCCTGATATCTGAGATTGTGAATCGTAAACATAGTTTTGATTCCGCGGTAGAACTCGTTATTTATATAGTAGGCGTTAAGCAGAACGGGAATCATACCCGTTTGCCAGTCGTGGGTATGAATAACGTCAGGCTTAAAGTCGATATGCGTAAGTATTTCAAGACATGCCTTGTCAAAGAAAGCAAATCTTTCAAGGTCGTTCCATTTATAAAGATACGGGTCGCCGAAGTAATACTCGTTATCTATAAAGTAATAAGTAACTCCGTCCTTTTCGAGCTTAAAAACTCCGCAGTATTTTCTGCGCCAGCCGAGAGGCACGTATATAAAGAAGCAAAATTCCATTTTCTCGGTATATTTCTGAGGAATACATCCGTATTTGGGCATAACTACCCTTACGTCGTCGCCAAGCTTTGCAAGTGCCTGAGGCAGAGCCCCCAAAACATCACCGAGACCGCCCGTTTTTGCAAACGGAGCAACTTCTGAAGAACACATTAATATTTTGCTCATTATTTTTCACCCTTTCGTGATTAAATTTTGTCATATAGTTTTTCAGATAACCGCCTTTTTGCCTATTACCATAGGATAAGTGTCCTGTCCGACAAGTTTTTTGCCGCTTCTTAACACAACCTCTTTATCAAAGATTACGTTTTCAAGCAAGCAGTTGTCCATAACCTCTGAATTTTGCATTACGATGCAGTTTTCAACGGTTGCGCCTTTGCCGACGTGAACTCCTCTGAACAGAACGCTGTTTTTAACCGTTCCTTCAATGAGGCAGCCGTCCGCAATAAACGCATTGCTTACGTTTGCGCCCACTCCGTACTTGGTGGGAACAGTATCTTTAACCTTTGTGTAAATAGGCATATCCGATGACAGACCGAACAATTCGTCTCTGACATCCTTGTGCAAAAGCTCAAGATTTGTGTCAAAGAATGATTTTATGTTATCAATCTGTCTGCAATAGCCCTCAAATTTATAGCCCATTATTTTAAGCTTATCGAGGTTCGGTAAAAATAAATCCTTTGAAATATAGTGCTTGTTATGAGCAACGGCGTCTGCCGCAAGCTCAATCAAAAGACTTTTGCTTATTACAAACATATGCATATACGAATTATTTGTCTTTTGGTGCATAGGATATACATTTATGTCCGTTACACGGTTATTTTCATCAGTATCAAGCAATATTCTTGTCGAAAGTTCTCTCGGCTTAAGCTTGCCTATTTCGCTGTATATCATTGTAATATCGGCTTCGTTTTCAAGATGAAACTTTAATACATCGGAAAAATCTATATTGCACAAGGTGTTACAGTCCGAAACGACAACGTAGCTCTGCGCGCTTTTGGTAAGATAATGGTTGATGCCGATAATTGTATCTATTCCGCCGCGGATTTCGCCCGCTTCGGGAATTTCTTTGGGCGGCAGAACAAACAGTCCGTTGCCCTTTCTGTCAATATCCCAGGGCTTACCTGTGCCGAGGTGGTCACTCAGCGATTGATAATTGTACGGAGTTGTGATTCCGACATTGATTATCGATGAGTTTACCATATTTGATAAAATAAAGTCTATTATTCTGTATCTTCCGCCGAAGGGGACTGCTGCCAGCGAGCGCACCGAGGTGAGCTCACCCATACCTGCTTCGGGATTTTCGGCAAAAATAATGCCCATCATATCGTTCTTCATAATTTTCAATCCTTTCGCGTTAATATTATCGGACTATTTGGAAATACTTTCGGTAACCATTGAATTTCTTGCAATTTTTACGCCGTCGCCGATTGTGATGTCAGAGGCAATAAGCGTAATATCGTCCGAGCATATTTTGTGGTTTTCCCAACTGTGATTTGCGCTTTCATCGGGCGAGCCTATGGTACAGCCCTCGCCTATAACAGTATTGGTGCTGATAAGCGACTTATAAACAATCGAATTTTTCTTGATTACCACTCCGGGAAAGATGATTGAGTCTTCAATCTTTGCGCCTTCTTCAATGGTAACACCCTCAAATATAACCGAGTGGTCAATTTCGCCGTAGACTTCACAGCCCTCTGTTACATAACAGTTATTAAGCTTTGCACAGCTGTCAATATAATGAGGCGGCTTGATAGGATTTTTGCTGTAGATTCGCCAGCTGTCATCGTCTAATACCATACCTGCATTGTCGCTTAAAAGCTCCATA
This sequence comes from uncultured Eubacteriales bacterium, assembly GCA_900555375.1. Lineage (GTDB taxonomy): Bacteria > Bacillota > Clostridia > Monoglobales > Monoglobaceae > UMGS1820. The sequence continues at coordinate 693 of USLC01000108.1, read as the reverse complement.
TTGGCTTCCCAGAGACTGTGAATGGTACCGACGTCCTTCCAATAGCCGTCAAATCTGTGAGCTACAAGTTTAAGCCCCGATTCAAGCATTTTGGGAATTATGTTTTTGCCGAAGTCGTTTTGCGAGTTGGGGTCTGCCTCGTCTTCTGCCAGATACTTCTTTAAAACGTCCCAGCTGAAGCAGTATACACCCATAGAAGCAAGGTTGCTTTTAGGCTCTGCCGGCTTTTCCTCAAACTCGGTAATATTGCCGTCAGCATCGGTATTCATAATTCCGAATCTTGACGCTTCGTCCCAGGGAACCTCGATTACCGCGATGGTGGCGTCTGCATTTGCCTTTTTGTGCTGACTTACCATACGACTGTAGTCCATTTTGTAGATATGGTCGCCCGAAAGAATTACAACGTACTTCGGGCTGAACTGTGCAATAAAGCTTAGGTTCTGATAAATTGCATTTGCAGTACCCTTATACCATTCGCCCTTTTCCGCCGATGTATATGGCGGCAGAACGTATACGCCGCCGTTTGAGCGGTCAAGATCCCACGGCTGACCGCTGCCTATATATGTGTTAAGTTCAAGAGGTTGGTACTGGGTTAAAACGCCGACGGTGTCAATACCCGAGTGTGTGCAGTTGCTGAGCGGGAAGTCTATAATTCTGTCCTTGCCGCCAAACGGGACAGCCGGTTTTGCCACT
>USLC01000107.1 GCA_900555375.1 uncultured Eubacteriales bacterium | reverse complement strand
GGAAAACTGTGCAAAGGCGCTTGATTTTAAAACCGTTGTTTGCTACGACCCGTCCGATGCAAAGGTCTTTCTGCGTGAATACAAGGAATGGGGCATAGAGCTTTCGGCAGAGGTTATTACATTTACGGCGTATCTTGCAAAGCTTATCAAAAACGGAGAAATAAAAGTTAAAAAATCGGGCAAGGCATATACGATTCAGGATTCGGCGCTTCTTTCGAGAGACCTTGATGAGACTGCACCGATAAGAGATATTATCAGCGCGTGCGGAGAGAACCGCGAAATGTTAATATTCGGAAAGGACACAATGCTTGCGGGAAATCTTATTATGAACGAATATATGCCGCAGGTTATGAAAGAGGTGGCAGAGGCACGCTGGGCAAATGCAAAGAATATGAATGCAGAGACTGTCGTAACCGAGTGCCCTGCCGAGTATGAAATGATGCTTTTAACCAAGCCGAATGATATTGACTTAAAAACTGTTGAGGAGGTTGTGTCAGAATGCTTGTAAATCTTAAAGAGGTTCTTGATATGGCAGAGAGCGGAGGATACGCTATACCTGCATTTAACGTGTATAATATGGAAACAGTTATGGGAATTATCAGAGCGGCGGAAGAGGCAAAGTCGCCCGTGATTATCCAAAGCTATTCAAGACTTTTTACCAATGAAGAGGGTTACTTTGTATCACCTATAGTTTTGGCTGCCGCGAAGCAGGCAAGCGTTCCCGTTTGCTTCCACCTTGACCACGGCGCAGGTGTACCCGAGGTTGTAAAGGCATTGAGGTACGGGGCAAGCGGAATTATGATAGACAACTCTAATCTTGAGTTTGAGCAGAATATATCAGAGACGGCAAAGGTAGTGGAGATGTGCGCTGCCGTGGGCGTTCCCGTTGAGGGCGAGCTTGGACATATAGGAAGTGTAAACGATGCGGAAATGCAAGAGTTTACAAAGGTTGATGAGGCAACGGAGTTTGTATCAAAAACGGGTGTTGCGGCTCTTGCAATATTGGTCGGAACGGCTCACGGAAGATACAAAAAAGCGCCCGAGCTTGATATCCAAAGAATCAGAGACATTCACGCAAAAACGGATGCGCATCTTGTTCTGCACGGCGGCAGCGGCGTTCCCGATGACCAGCTTATAAATGCGGTAAAAGCGGGAATCCGTAAAATTAACTTCGGCACAGACGTTTGCTATTCTTTCCTTGACAAGGTATTTGAGACTTCAAGGGACTTGGTGGCAATAGATTTGTTTATGAAAGACGCAATTGAAAGCGTAAAGGAATTTGCGCTGACAAAGATAGACCTTCTTGGTTCGAGGAACAGAGTATGATTATCGGAATCGGAGCAAATGTTTATGACACATTAATAACCGTTGCGGATATGCCGCGCGAGGATACAAAAATGCGTGCCGACTATGTTAAGATAAGCGGCGGAGGTCCTTGTGCAACCGGACTTTGCGCAGCCGCAAGACTTGGCGCAAAGGCAATGTATCTGGGTAATTTAAGCAAGGACTTAGTCGGCGATTTTTTGCTTGGTGATATGAAAAAGTACGGGGTTGACACATCGTTTGTAAATCGTACCGACGGCACGGCGTTTACTTCGTATATTCTTCTTAACAAGATAAATGCGTCACGTACGTGCGTGTTTGATAAGGGAACATTGCCGCCGCTTGAGCTTTCGGATATACAAAAGACGGCTGTCGGCAAGGCGGATATTCTGCTTGTTGACGGAAATGATATCAAAGCGGCGGTTGAAGCGGCAAAGCTTGCAAAAGAGAAAAATATAAAAGTTCTGTACGATGCGGGCGGGCTTTACGACGGAATAGAAGACCTGCTTTTGAATACGGATATTTTGATTCCTTCGGCAGAGTTTGCGCTTGCGCATACAAAGGTAGACAGCACCGAGAGTGCGGCAAAGCTTCTGTACGAAAAGTATTTGGCAGAGGTAGTTGTAATTACCGACGGTAAACGCGGCGGATTAATGTATGACGGAAACGAAATATGGAACTATCCGGCGTTTTTGATTGACGCTGTTGATACAAACGGTTCGGGAGATGTTTTTCACGGGGCGTTTGCATTTGCGGCAGAGATGGGTTATAATTATAAAAAATGCTGTATTTTTTCAAGTGCGGTGTCGGCGCTTAAGTGTACGAGTGTGGGTGCGCGCGAAAGCGTACCGATGTTTGACGATGTAAAGAAATTTTTAAAGGAGCGTGGATATAATGAATTATAAAAGAAGCTGGAACAATAAGTTCGGAAAATCCGAAATATATAAAAGAGAGAACAGCGCGTGTCAGAAAGTCGAGATAGATATGCTTCGGCTTGCCGACGGTGACGAAAAATCATACCGCGAGAATGATAAAGAATACGCGCTTGTAATTCTCGGCGGAAAATGCGATGTGTACGGAGAAGACTTCAGGTTTGAAGACGCGGGCAGAAGAAAAGACGTATTTGACGGCACGGCAACGTGCATTTACGTGCCTGCCAACACTCCGTTTACAATAAAGGCAAAGGGAGAGGTCAGAATCTGTGTGTCCAAATCTCCCTGCTGTGAGACATATGAGCCGGTAATTATCAATCCCGAGGATGTTGTGATTAAAAACCTCGGCAAGCCCGGCTGGGAAAGAGAAGCACATTTTATTCTTGATGAAAGAGTTAAGTCAAAAATGCTTTATATAGGCGAGGCGTTTGTAAAAGGCGGACAGTGGGCAAGTTATCCTCCGCATAAGCACGATGACGACAATATGCCGACCGAGGCGGAAACAGAAGAAATATACTACTACGAATTTAAAAAGCCGCAGGGCTTCGGAATCCAGCGTGTTTATACAATGGAGGGAGATGTAGACGAGGTCTATACAGTCAAAACAGGAGATTTTGTAGAGATTCCGCGCGGATATCATCCTTTCCATACGGCTCCGGGGTATGACAATTACTATCTTTGGATTATGGCGGGAGAGGACAGAGGCTTTTATATGACAACCGATGAGGAACACAAATGGCTGAACAAATGATTATAGAACGATTAAACAAATTAAATGATATTGAAATTTTCGGAATAAAAGACAAAGAGTTTAAAAAATACGGAAAAGTATTGAATATTGACACGAGCGAAATCGTATCTGCTTGTGAAAAAATTGGAATACAGCAGGAAGGAACAAGCTACGAACCGTCGGTTTCGACGCTTGAACAGCTTGATTGTGCAGCGGAGCTGAAAGAAATCGCCCTTGGGGGTTGTGCTGTGCAGATTGGTTTGTGCAAAGGGAAAAACGCACTTATGAATGCATTAGAGTATCATAAAAGCTCAGAAATCAATATTGCGGCAACACCGCTTGTTTTGATTATGGGACTTGTTTACGAACTGGACGGTAATGATTTTTCGGCAGAAAAAGCAAAAGCTTTTTATCTTGAAAAAGGGGATGCAGTTGAGGTGTTTTCAACATCAATGCATTTCTGTCCTTGTCAGGTGAGTGATAATGGATTTTCTTGCGTTGTTGTTTTGCCCGAAGGTACAAATACGGATTTAGAAACAGCACCGAAGGATAAGCTTTTGTTTAAAATGAATAAATGGATTATCTGTCACGAAAATAATATGGTTTTGCAGGACAAGGGTATATACGGCGGAATTCGTGGCACTAATTTTGAAATTAAGTATTAGAGGTGAGTTATGAGATACTTATTGGGTATTGATTTCGGCGGCGGAGCCTCAAAGGCGACCTTGCTTGATTTTAACGGAAGGGTGTGCGCAACAAGTACGTGCGAATATAAAACGTATTACCCAAAGCCGGGATATGCCGAACAAAATCCGCAGGATTGGGTAGATGCAACCGTGAAGAATATAGGCGGCGTGCTTAAGCGCAGCGGAGTCTCGGCAAAGGACATTTGCGCGGTTGCACTTGACGCGGCAACCCATACGGCAGTAATAACAGATGAGAATTTTAATGTTATAAGACCTGCAATTTATTGGACGGACACGAGAAGCGTAAACGAAGTTAA
>USLC01000106.1 GCA_900555375.1 uncultured Eubacteriales bacterium | reverse complement strand
ATACATTGTGTCGCTTATGTCCGAAATCCCGAGAGCGGAGTGATTTACATAAAAATCATAAAGCGTTCTCATATGTCCGCTTCCCCAGTTTCTCTTTCCTAAAAATCCGCTTTCGTCCTCGCATATTTTAACGCCGCCTTTATATAATTTTCCGTCGGCATACAAAAACTCCGCATTCTCATAATTTAAGGTCAGCGTCGGCTGAGGCGAAGCCGAATACGCATTGGTAGCATAGAATATTCCGACCGTTCCGCTCTCAAACTTAAGTCTTGCGTCAACAGTATCTTCCACCTCTATGATACCCTTTAGCGATTTATTTGACATTGACGCAATAACTGACCGCAGTCTCCCGCCAAAATACACCATTAAATCAAGCGTATGCACAGCCTGATTTATCAGAACTCCGCCGCCCTCGTATTTTTTTGTTCCGCGCCACTCAGCACTGTTGTAATAATCTGCGCCGCGGCACCACGTCATTTCTCCTTTTATTCCCATAAGCTTGCCGAGGGTGTTGTCATCTGCCGCAAGCCTTTTTAACTCTCTTATGCATTTATTGGTTCTGTTCTGAATAATCGGAAAAATGCCGTAATCCGAATAATTTGCCGCAAGTCTGTCAAACTCTTCTTCCGTCATTGTGATTGGCTTTTCACATACAACCTTCTTTCCCGCAGCTGCGGCAGCGGTTATCATTTTATAATGAAGATAGTGCGGCGTACATATATGGACGCTGTCAATATTATTATCGGCAATTACCTCGTCAAAGCTGTAATATGCCTTTGCGCCATACTTTTTTGCACCGCTATCGGCACGATGCTTGTCAATATCGCAAATTCCGTAAAGGGTTGCACCGGGAATATTGTGAACCGCTTCTGCGTGAACCGGTCCTATCGAACCGAAGCCTATTATACATATGTTCATATCAATAAAATCCCTTTCCATTGAGGAAATCATAGCTTAGCTTAAGTGAATCAAACGGGTCACCGTCACAAACATCCTGTTCAACAAGGGCATATTCCGCATCGGATTCATCACAGGCATCTATAATCTCACCCCAGTTAAGATTTCCGAAACCTACTTCAGCAAACTTATGGTCAAACCATTCTATTTTTAAATCCTTGAAATGAACACAGGCGATTTTATCCTTATACTTTCTGATAAACCTCGCCGGGTCTATTCCCGAGTATGCCAGCCAATATACATCGAGAATGAGCTTAAAATTATCGGATTTAAAGCCGTTTAGAAGCATATCAAAAAGATATTCTCCGCCTGACTTTGCAAATTCCAAGCAATGATTGTGATACGCAAAGACTATTCCGCTCTCCTTAAGCCTCTCAGCAGCGGGCGAATACTCGTCAATAAACTTTTGTACCGTCTCGGGGGTTGCCTTATCATAGGGAAACATTCCCAGACCCGCAATATGACAGTTAATCGCCTTGTGATACTCTATTTCGCTCTCTATATTTTCAATATAATTTTTTGCGGGGCGGTGTGTACACACGGCCTCAAGATTATATTTGTCAAGAACTTTTTTTATCTCCTTCGGGTCAAACTCGCCTATTCCCGAAAGCTGAACCGTTTTATATCCGATTTTAGAAATCTTTTCACACGACTTGTCAAAGTCATCAAAGGTTCGGCAAAAATCGCGGATTGTATAATATTGTGCGCCTATTCGTTTATCCATTTAAACCTCATTCCTTTCATAATAAAAGTTTTATTAATATGTTCCTTCGGTGTCAGCGGTACGCTGAACGACTTCATTTTTTACAACCTTTGAATTCTTAATCTTCTCTTCAAGAATCCTGTAAAAATCATCGTGCGGAAAGTTTTTAACATCCACTACGCTGTTTGTCCACGCCGAATAATGAATCGAATTTGATATGGTAAGTCCGTTTATTCCCTCTACACCCGGGGCAAGAAGGGGTGTGCCTTTAATCAATGCCGAGGCAACATTTTTAAGTATACCAATGTGCTGCTCTCCCGTTCCGTCCGTTGGAATTTCACAATTCCAGCATTCGGGCTGACCGAAGATACCTTTAAAATTCTTGTTAAACTCGCGCTCTGATTCGACATTCCGATTAAAAATCATCTTTTCGTTCTCTACAACTATCCGTCCCATATCGCAGGCGATTTCAAGACGATTCGTTCCCGGTGCCTCGCCCGTTGAGGTGATGTAAACGCCCGTTGTGCCGTTGTCGTATTCCATATATGCGGTAACGTCGTCCTCAACCTCTATGTTGTAATATTTGCCGTACGAAACGTGCGACGAAATGCGGTCGGGCATACCGAACATCCACTGCCACAGGTCAAGCTGATGCGGATTCTGGTTAATCAGAGCACCGCCGCCCTCTGTCTTCCAAGTTGAGCGCCATGAACAGCTGTCATGATATGACTGCGGTCTGTACCAGTCGGTTATTATCCACGAAATTCTCTTTATGTGGCCGAGTTCTCCGCTTTGAACCATTTTGCGAATTTTCCTATACATCGGATTAGTACGCTGATTATACATAATTCCGAAAAGCTTTCCCGACTTTTCCGCCGCCTCATTCATTTCAAGAACCTGCTTTGTGTAAACACCGGCAGGCTTTTCGGTGATAACATTCAACCCGTAAGAGAAAGCCTCGGCAACAAGCTTCGGGTGGTCATAGTGCGGCACGGCAATAATTACCAAGTCGCAGAGACCGCTCTTATACAAATCCGTCGCATTATCAAACACAGCGACATCAGGGTATAATTCCTTTGCCGCCTCGATTCTTCCGGGGGCAATATCACATATAGCGGTAAGCTCCATCTTAGGAACCTTTCCCGATGCTACATTCTTACAATGGGTAGAGCCCATATTACCAAAACCAATAACACCTAATCTTACCTTTTCCATTTTAACTAAATCCTTTCCAAAATTTTATTTAAAGATTCATAAGCAAGAGTGAATGTACCCATTCCCGACTTTTCAAGTCCCTTCATAATATCGCCGTTTTCAAGCTTTGATAGGCCTTCAAACTTACCGAGGTGCGGCTCAAGGCTTAAAAAACCGTCATAACCGCTTTCTTTAAGCGATTTCAAAACGCTTTCCACACAGCCTATGCCTGCTCCGGCCGGAACAACGTGACCGTCTGTCTTTGCATCCTTAATATGTATATATTCAATATAAGGCTTCAAAAGCTCATATGCGTCGGGATACACCTTCTGTCCGCACTGAACAAAATTAGCAGGGTCGAAAACCGCACGCAGGTGTGAAGAATTAACGGTTTTTAAAATATCCTCACACCTCGGGGCAATATCACCGTAAATTTCCTTCTCGTTTTCGTGAAGAAGCATAACGTTCTCTTTTTCCGCAAGTTCAGCCATAGCCTTCATTCGCCGCATTACCTCATCGCGGTATTTTTCGGGTTTCTCATCCTTAGGAATATAAAAGCTGAAAACACGAATGTATTTGGTCTCAAGCACCTTAGCAAGTTCAATAACGTGACCCAAAAGCTCTAAATGTTTGTCAAAATCATCGGTAATCGAAATCTTTCCTATAGGAGAGCCGATTGACGATACCCCTATCCCATTCTCGTCCATCTTTTCTTTGAGCTTTTCCGCTTCTTCAAGTGTAATATCGGCAATGTTTTTACCGTCAATATTTCTCGGCTCAAAATACTTTATTCCAAGTCGGTTCAGTCCGTCAAACTGAATATCGACCGAGGAATCTATTTCGTCGGAAAACCCGGAAATAACAAATTTGCTCATTGTGATTTTACCTCCATATATCATTTTTTCTCTATATTATCACAAAAAATAAAAACTTTCTTCTTAAATATTGATAAAAACATTGCATATATTAACACAATGGTGTATAATGAAAACTAAAGAACAACTATATCTTAAAGGATGTGATTTTAGTGAATACCGAGGGATTAAACTTTATGCTTAAGGATTCGTGCGATGTAATTGCAGAAAATAAAAGAGGAAATTTATGAAAAAATATCTTATCACCGGCTGCGCCGGTTTTATTGGTTCCAACTTTGT
>USLC01000105.1 GCA_900555375.1 uncultured Eubacteriales bacterium | reverse complement strand
TGGATACACTGTTCCCGTTAGCCAAGGGCGGCACGGCGGCAATCCCGGGCGGTTTCGGAACGGGAAAAACTATGACACAGCATCAGCTTGCAAAATGGTCTGACGCGGACATAATTATCTATATCGGCTGCGGCGAGCGCGGAAACGAAATGACACAGGTTCTTCAGGACTTTACGGGTCTTACCGACCCCAAATCGGGTCAGCCGCTGATGAACAGAACTCTGCTTATCGCAAACACATCAAATATGCCTGTTGCCGCGCGTGAAGCGTCTATATACACGGGCGTAACTATTGCGGAATATTACCGCGACATGGGCTATCACGTTGCAATAATGGCAGATTCGACCTCGCGTTGGGCAGAGGCGCTGAGAGAAATCTCGGGCAGACTTGAAGAAATGCCCGCCGAGGAAGGCTTCCCCGCTTATCTGCCGTCCAGACTTTCGGAATTTTATGAAAGAGCGGGCTATGTTAAAACTCTTAACGGAAACGAAGGCAGCGTAACGCTTATCGGTGCTGTATCGCCTCAGGGCGGTGACTTTTCAGAGCCGGTAACCCAAAACACAAAACGTTTTACGCGGTGCTTCTGGGGACTTGACAAAAGCCTTGCCTATGCAAGACACTACCCTGCCATAAACTGGCTTACCAGCTACAGCGAATATGCCGACAGCATCTCGCCCTGGTATATGGAAAACGTAAGCCCCGAATTTCCTCAGGCCCGCGCCGAGCTTATGGCGGTTCTGCGTGAGGAAAGCTCGCTTATGGAGATAGTTAAGCTTATCGGTGCGGACGTTCTGCCCGAAGACCAGAAGCTTACGCTTGAAATTGCACGCGTTATCCGCGTCGGTTTTCTTCAGCAGAATGCGTATCACGCAAACGATACATATGTTCCTATGAACAAGCAGTTCCTTATGGTAAAGGTTATCCTTAGTCTGTACAATAAATGCAAAAAGCTTGTAAACGACGAAGCAATACCTGTTTCATTAATCAAAAAGAGCGGAATTTTCGATGAGGTTATCAAGATGAAGTATGATATCGAAAATGATAAACCCGAAAAGTTTGACGCTATCTTTAAAAAGATTGATGAGCTTAAATTCTGATAACCATACTGTGCGGAAAGGAGATTTTTATTAACTATGAAAACTCAATATATGGGTCTTAACGATTTAAGCGGTTCTCTGGTTATTCTTGAGGGAATAAAAGACGCCTCGTTTGACGAAATCGTTGAGATATCTCTCGACTCGGGCGAAAAGAGAATGGGTCGTATAATAGAACTTAATAAGGACTTTGCCGTTGTACAGGTATTTGAGGGAACCAACGGAATCTCGCTCAGCAATACCACCACAAGGCTTACGGGCAAGCCTCTTATGATGCCTCTTTCAAAAGAAATTTTGGGCAGAACCTTTGACGGCATCGGCAGACCGATTGACGGACAGGGACCCGTTTACTATGACAAGCTTATGGACATAAACGGAAAGCCTATGAACCCCGTTGCACGCGAATATCCGCGCTCGTTTATACAAACAGGTATTTCTGCAATAGACGGTCTTACAACTCTTATAAAGGGTCAAAAGCTTCCTATATTCTCGGGCAACGGTATGCCTCACGATAATATAGCGGTTCAGATAGCCTCTCAGGCAAAGATAGCCGATGACGAGAATCAGGAATTTGCCATTGTCTTTGGTGCGATGGGTGTTTCTCACGATGTTGCCAACTACTTTATATCATCGTTTGAGGAAACAGGCGCATTAAGCCGAAGCGTAATCTTTGTAAACACCTCGTCAGACCCTGTCGTTGAAAGAACTCTGACCCCAAGATGTGCGCTCACCGCGGCAGAATATCTCGCCTTTGAGTGTAATATGCACGTTCTTGTTATCCTGACTGATATCACTTCATATTGCGAGGCTCTGCGTGAAATTTCTTCTTCAAAGCAAGAGATTCCGTCAAGAAAGGGCTATCCCGGATATCTGTACAGCGACCTTGCCTCGCTTTATGAGAGAGCAGGTATGATAGAGGGCAGCAGCGGTTCTGTAACGCAGATACCCATTTTAACAATGCCCAACGATGATATCACGCACCCGATACCCGACCTTACCGGATATATTACCGAGGGACAGATAGTTCTTGACCGCGCCCTTTCGCAAAAGAATATATATCCGCCGGTATCGGTTCTGCCTTCGCTTTCGCGTCTGATGAAGGACGGTATAGGCGAGGGATATACAACCGCCGATCACCCCGAGGTCAGCAACCAAATGTTCTCGGCTTATGCAAAGGTTCAGGACGTAAGAGCCCTTGCATCGGTTATAGGCGAAGACGAGCTTTCGGACACCGACAGACTTTATATTAAGTTCGGTCAGGAGTTTGAGAAGCGCTTTGTGGGACAGGGCAAAGGCGAAAACCGCGATATAAAACGTACAATCGATATAGCGTGGGAGCTTTTGAGGATACTTCCCAAGAGCGAGCTTGACAGAATCTCGCCCGAGCTTCTTGACAAAAAATATTGATTTAAAACAATGTTCTTTTAAAAGGATGCGATATAAATGGCAATGGTACCAACCAAGGGTAACCTTATAATAGCAAAAAACACGCTCTCTCTCTCCCGTACCGGCTATGAACTTCTTGATAAAAAGCGTAATATTTTAATCCGCGAGATGATGAATCTTATCGATGCCGCAAAAGCTTTGCAGTCAAAGATTGAGACCACATTTAAAAACGCCTACTCTGCCTTAGAGCAGGCGAATATCGACATTGGTATCGAAACCGTTCAGAAAATCGGCTACGCGGTTAATGTTGAAGAAAACGTTGAAATAAAGTTCAGAAGCGTTATGGGTGTTGAGATTCCTATTGTTCTTTTGGACGACGAGCCCGTAAAGCCGGATTACGGAATGAAAAACACCACCTCCTCTCTTGATGAGGCTGTTAACTCATTTGTTGAAGTAAAACGCCTTACACGGCAGCTTGCTCAAATTGAAACATCCGTATACCGCCTGGCGGACAGTATCAAAAAAACACAAAAGCGCGCCAATGCATTAAAAAATATTATGATACCGCGCTATGAAGAAGAGACAAGAAATATCCAAAACGCACTTGATGAAAAAGAACGCGAAGAATTTTCGCGGCTTAAAGTAATCAAGGCACAAAAGCAAAAAGCCGAATAATGTTTTATCTGCCCGCAGCATATTGCTGCGGGCAGACTTGTAAGGAGCAATAATATTGAATATACATTTACTGTACAAAAAACTTGCTTTAATCGTCACAGGAGCAATTATTTCCGCATTTGGAATAACCCTTGCCCTGTGCGAAGGCTTCGGAGGGGCAACCCTTGCCGTTTTATGGCAGGGCGTATCAAATGTATTTGGCATCAGTATCGGCACTTCCTCCGCTGCCGTTGCGTTGATTATGATTCTGTTTGCTTTTATATATGACCGCAGACAAATTCACATCGGCACAATTATATATCAAATATTTTACAGCGGATTTATCGAATTGTTTTCAAGGCTGTTAAACAAAAGCGGAAATATTTATGTCTCTGTTTTTCTGATGCTTTGCGGCATTATTCTCTTTGCACTCGGAACAGGTATGTATTCTGCCGCCGACCTCGGCCGCGGCTCTTATGAGGCAGTTACATTTGCCTTGGCTGAGAAGAATAATTATCAGGTAAAATATGTTCGTATTGCACTTGATATAAGCGTGGTTATAATCGGAGTTCTGCTCGGCGGAAAATTCGGCTTGTGCACCATTATCACGGTCATACTTTCAGGTCCGATAATTCAGCTTTCCAAAAATCAAACCGAAAAGTTTTTGCATTAACCTGATGTTAGCCTGCGAAATTAATTTAAATTAAAAATTTGACATAAGGAATCAGTTATGATATAATTATTATAATATTCAATTTTAAGAGGTAAGCAGCAATGATTATAAAAGAATCGGCAGAAAATTATCTGGAAGCAATTCTTATGATAAAGAAAAAGAAGGGTTATGTCAGAAGCATTGACATTGCCAATCTTTTAAACTTCACAAAGCCCAGCGTATCCGTAGCTATGAAGGCTTTTCGTGAGGAAAAATATATTACGGT
>USLC01000104.1 GCA_900555375.1 uncultured Eubacteriales bacterium | reverse complement strand
ATCGTCTTATGCCTACCCGTTATCGAGTATATAACCCACTCGGCAATGTTTTCGGCGTGGTCGCCTATTCTTTCAAAATACTTGGCAATCATAAGAAGGTCAATAAGCCCCTCCGCATCGCCGACGCCCTCTTTTATGCCCGAGATAAGCTCATTTTTAATCTTGATAAACAAGTCGTCAACCGTGTCATCGTGTCTGATTACTCCGTTTGCCAGATTAATATCTTTTTTGACAAAAGATTCCACGCTGTCGGTCACCATATTTATGGTCGCTCTTGCCATATCGGCGATATGAACCTTGCTGCCTATGCTGCTTCGGTTCACAAAGCAGACAATCTCGGCTATATCTGACGCCTGATCGCCTATTCTCTCCATATCGGAAATCATTTTAAGCGCAGACGATATGACCCTCAAATCGGTTGCCACAGGCTGCTGCTGAAGGATAAGCTTCATACAAAGGCTTTCTATATCCCTTTCCTTTTGGTCGATTTGCGAATCAGCCTCAAAAACCTTTTCTTTAAGTGCCTCATCGTTTTCAATCAGATACTTAACCGCCGCCGAAATAGCCTCTTCGCACAGCGCACCCATTGTTATAAGCTCTGTGTTAAGCTGAGCAAGCTGCTCGTCGTAATGCCGTCTCATCAACCAAACCTCCCCGTTATATAGTCCTCTGTTCTCTTGTCCGCAGGGGTCGAGAACATCTTTTCCGTCTCGTCAAACTCTATTACTTCTCCAAGCAGGAAGAAAGCCGTCTTGTCGGCTATACGCACCGCCTGCTGCATATTATGCGTAACCATAACTATAGTATATTTTTCTTTAAGTTCAAGGGCAAGCTCTTCTATCTTAGAGGTGGAAATCGGGTCCAGCGCCGAAGTCGGCTCGTCCATCAGCAAAACCTCCGGCTCGACCGCAAGCGCACGCGCTATACAAAGCCTCTGCTGCTGTCCGCCGCTCATAGACAGCGCGCTTTTTTTAAGTCTGTCTTTGCACTCGTCCCATATTGCCGCCTGCTTAAGCGAGCGTTCTACTATCTCGTCAAGCTTAAGCCGCGATTTGACCCCGTGAATCCTCGGTCCGTACGCAATATTGTCGTAAATACTCATCGGAAAGGGATTTGGCTTCTGAAAGACCATACCCACGCGCTTTCTCAAGACAGTAACGTCTATGTCCTTATAAATGTCCGTGCTGCCAAGGGTGACCTTTCCCTCGATTCTGCAGCCCTCAACCAAGTCATTCATACGGTTTAACGTCTTTAAAAATGTAGACTTTCCGCAGCCGGACGGGCCTATAAGCGCGGTGATTTCATTTTTGGGTATGCTTATGTTTATATCTTTAAGGGCGTGATTTGTCTCGTACCAAAGATTAAGCTTTTCCGCTCTCATTATTTCGGTCTCGTTCATTTATCCTTTCCCCCTTTTTTCAGCCTGTTTGCCGCGAGCTTTGCGGCAAGGTTTATAATCAATGTTAAGCCCAGCAAAATAGCCGCTATTGCAAAGGCGATGTCAAAATCTCCGCGTTCTTTTGCGTACATATAAAGGGCAACCGTCAATGTTGACCCCGCATTGTTAGGCATAGGAGCGCTGAAAAATCCGATTATCTCATTTGCCATACCGGCGGTAAAGAGAAGCGCCGCACTTTCGCCTATTATTCTTCCTATCGATAAGATACAGCCGGTTACAATTCCGTCAATCGATGACGGAAGCACAACCGTTCTTATCATATGCCATTTGCCCGAGCCCAGCCCGAGAGCCCCCTCGCGGTAGCTGTCGGGAACGGTTTTAAGGCTTTCCTGTACCGTTCGCATAATTGTCGGCAGGGTCATAACCGCAAGGGTCATCGCACCCGCGATAAGACTTGTGCCAAAAGATAAAAACTGTACAAAAATCAACATTCCCACAAGTCCGTATATTATTGACGGAATCCCGGCAAGTGTCTCTGTTGCAAGCTCTATCATACGCACAAGCTTTTTGTTCTTTGCATACTCATTAAGATATACCGCAGAGCCTATCCCGACAGGCAAAACAACTATTATTGTCATAAGAACTATGTAAAGCGTGTTTAATATATTCGGCAGGATTCCCACCGTCTCGCGCACCAAACTCGGCTTTGTGCTTAAAAACTTCATTGTGATATGCGGCAGACCTCTAAAAAGAATATATCCTATTAAAAATACAAGAAAGACAAGTATTATTCCCGTTGCTGCATACATCAAAGCATTTTTTACTATGTCCGCCGCTCTGCGTTTGTTTGAAATCTTTTCGTGCATAGGCTCAGTCCTTCTTTCTTTTAATCACAAAATTAAGTACGGTATTTATAATCAGAATGAATATAAAAAGCACCAGCGCTATCGAGAAAAGCGCGCTTCTCTGCAAACCCGATGAATATGACATCTCTGATGCAACCGCTGTTGTAAGAAAGCGAACGCTTCCGAAAAGCTTAGGCATATTTGCCGCGTTGCCCGATACCATCATTACCGCCATTGCCTCACCTATTGCCCTGCCTATGCCAAGCACGACCGAGGCAAGAATACCGCTTTTTGCCGCCGGAATCACTATTTTAAACACCGTTTCGGTCTTTGTCGCGCCAAGCGCAAGCGAACCTTCTTCATACTCCTTCGGCACAGCCTTAATCGCCGTCTCGGATACACTTATAACCGACGGCAATATCATAATCGAAAGTACGATTATAGCCGAAAACAGGTTTGCACCGTCGGGCAGATTAAACGTCTCACGTACAAGCGGAACAATTATTATCATTCCCACAAGGCCGTATACAACGGACGGTATCCCGGCAAGAAGCTGAACCGCGTCGCGCACTATCGCTCCAAAGCCCTTCGGCGCGAACTTTGATATATATATCGCGCACAAAAGCCCTATGGGAACGCCGATTATTATTGCGCCCAGGGTTCCGAAAACCGATGAGGATATAAACGGTAAAATTCCATATAAAGGCTCTGCCGCAGTCGAGCGCCATTCCCGTCCGAGCAGAAAATTTAAAATTCCTATTTTGCCTATTGCGGGGATTCCCGATACAAGCAGAAAGATTGTTATAACTATTACAAAGCCGAGGGCGGTAAGTCCGCATACTGTGAAAATGCCGCTCATCGCTTTCTCTATCATCTTTGCGCCGCCGAGGCGGCGGGCAGAGGATTTTTTATCTGCCTCTGCCGCTTTTTTTACAGGCTTGTTTATTGCCGAATTTATTGCGTCATTCATAAACTATTCATTCCTTATCTTATGACGGGGATTGCCCCCGCCTTTTCAATCAACGCATCCGCATCCTTGCTTGTTGCATAGTCAAAGAACTTCTGTGCGTCATCGCTGAGCTTTGCGCCCTTCTTTGTCACAAACACAAAGTCTCTCTGAATTTTATATGACTTATCCTGAATTGTATCTTTTGATGGCATTACGTTTTCAACCTTTAAGACCTTTATCGTGTCTTTAACAGCCGCAAGCGAAGCATATCCGATTGCGTTCGGGTTCTGCGCCACCGTTGTGATAACGTCGCCTGTTGAGGTAAGTTCCTGACGGTATTTGCATTTGTCTTTTGTGTCGGTAATGCTTTCAAACCCGTCCCTTGTCCCGCTTCCTGCTTCTCTGCCGATAAGAACAATGTCTCCATTATCTCCGCCAACATCTTTCCAGTTCTTAATCTTTCCTGTGTAAATATCTGCAATCTGCTGAACCTTTAAATCTTTAACTTTATTCTTTGGATTTACCACAATAGCAATTCCATCGTATGCAAGGATTGTTTCCTCAAGTCCCTGATTTTTTTCATCATCAGTAAGTGCACGGCTTGAAAGTCCTATATCGCATCTTCCCTCTGTTACTGCTGTGATACCTGAACCTGAACCTGTAGGATTGTATGTAAATTTTACATCAGGGTTTGCTTCCATAAATGCCTCGCCTAATGCACCAACTACTTTTTCCATTGATGTTGAACCGTCTGTCGCTACAGAACCGCTGAGTTCTGCACTTGAAGATGCTCCTGAACTGCTTGATGAACCTGAAGAAGCTTTATCACCGTTTGAAGAATTTCCGCATCCTGTAAGTGATGTAAGTGTTAATGCTGATACCA
>USLC01000103.1 GCA_900555375.1 uncultured Eubacteriales bacterium | reverse complement strand
ATCCACAACGGGCCCGAAAACCTGAACAATTTTTCCTTTTTGCATATCTATTCAACTCCCTGCATCTAATTTAATATTCCGTTTGCTCCGCTGACCACTTCTGTGATTTCCTGCGTGATAGCTGCCTGACGTGCCCGGTTATAAATCAGCGATAAATCGCGAATCATTTCCTTTGCGCTGGCGGTGGCGGCATCCATAGCCGTCATACGGGCATTTTGTTCGCTTGAGAAAGATTCTACCATAACGCCGTATAAAAGACCGCGTATATAGCTGGGAACAAGATAATCCATAACCTTTTGCGGCGACGGAGCAAAATCCGCCTCGCCGTACTTGTATTCATCCGGGGCGTGCTTAAATGTTTCGCGCTCAAGCGGAAGAAGCTTAAGCACCTGCGGTGCATACTTGACAGGATTTATCATACCCGTAAATATAACCCTGACTTCATCGGTATATCCGTGCTTAAAAAGCTCTATCATACTTTCCGCCATAGAACGTGCTCTGTAAAAGTTGGGGTCTTGAGCGGTATACAGAAATTCGCCGTCTATCATAATCTTTTTCCCCGTGAAGTAAGCTCTGCCGTACTGACCGACTACAAAAAGCGAGGTGTTTTTATGCTTGTTCATTTCCTCTTCAGCCATTTTAACCATTGTGTGATTAAATGACCCCGCAAGTCCTTTGTCAGAGGTAAATACAATATAACTTATTTTGCGTTCCGATTCAGGTATTTCGGGACGCTTGTCAAAGTAGATGTGCTCAAATTCCGGAGTATGCTCCAAAATATCGTGCATAGTACTTTGAAGCCCCATAAAATACGGCTCGGTTGCCTCAAGCTGCTTTCTCGCTTTTTTAAGCTTTGACGAAGAAATCAGATACATAGCATTGGTAATCTTCATTATCTCGTTTACGCTGTTGATTCTTGTCTTGATTTCACGCATATTTGCCATAGATAATCACCTGCTTTTAAATTTAATAACAGTATCTTTGATTTTGTTTTCGGTTTCTTCGCTAAGCTCCTTGGTTTCTTCGATTTCACGTATCAGCTCGGGCGAAGTATCCTCAAAATACGCAAGAAGCGACTGTTTAAAATCCTTCATCTCTTTAATCGGAATATCCAAAAACAGCTTATTTTTTGCGGCGCAAAGCAGAATAATCTCCTCGTGCAGACTCAGCGGATGCGAAAGAGGCTGTTTTAAAAGCTCCATAAGACGGTTGCCGTGATCTAAAAGCTCTTTTGTAGCCCCGTCCAAATCAGAGCTGAACTGAGTAAAGACCTCCATCTCGCGGAACTGCGCCAAGTCAAGCCGTAAGCCGCCAGACGCTTTTTTCATTGCCTTTGTTTGAGCTGCTCCGCCGACGCGCGATACCGAAAGCCCGACATTTACCGCGGGGCGTACCCCCGCGAAAAACAGTTCACTTTCCAAAAAAATCTGACCGTCGGTTATGGAGATAACATTTGTCGGTATGTAAGCCGAGACATCGCCTGCAAGGGTCTCTATAATAGGAAGGGCGGTTATTGAACCTCCGCCGTGAGCGTCGTCAAGTCTGCTTGAGCGCTCTAAAAGACGCGAGTGCAGATAAAAGACATCGCCCGGATATGCCTCGCGGCCGGGCGGACGCTGAAGCAGAAGTGACATTTCGCGGTATGCGGCAGCGTGCTTTGATAAGTCATCATATACTATAAGAACATCTCTGCCCTGCTTCATAAAATATTCCGCCATCGCCGTCCCCGCATAGGGGGCAATGTATTGAAGTGAGGCAGGCTCGCTTGCGAACGCCGATAAAACTATTGTGTATTCCATCGCACCGTGCTTTTTCAGGGTCTCAACAATCTTTGCAACGGTTGACGCTTTTTGACCTATGGCAACATATATGCAAATCATATTCTGACCTTTTTGATTGAGAATGGTGTCGGTTGCAATAGATGTTTTGCCTGTCTGACGGTCGCCTATAATCAGCTCGCGCTGACCGCGCCCGATAGGAAACATTGAGTCTATGGATAATATTCCTGTTTGAAGAGGAACGGTTACAGACTTTCTTTCTGTTACACCGGGAGCGTCATTCTCAATCGGAAAGTAGTCGCTTGCTTTGATTTCGCCAAGTCCGTCAATGGGCTTGCCGAGAGAGTTTACAACTCTGCCGACCAATTCTTCGCCCACGGGTACGCCTGCCATCTTTCCTGTCCGCTTGACGTAAGAGCCTTCGCAAAGTCCCTCATCACCGCCGAGCAAAACCACACCTACGGACTTGTACTCTATATTCTGAACAATTCCGTAAAGTCCGTTGTCAAACTCGACAAGTTCGCCGTACATAGCGTGATTTATTCCGTAAACGTTTGCGATACCGTCGTGAATCTGTATTATCTGCCCTGTTTCGCCTACTTGTGTTTTTAATTCATAGTTTTCGATTTCATTTTTTAAAACCGAAAGTATTTCATCTTGCTTGATTGTTCCCAATCCAATCACCCCCGTTTAAGCGCCCTGCGAAGACCGTCAAGTCCGCTTCGGATACTTTTTTCGTATTTTATATCACCGATTTTAAGGCAATACCCGCCGATTAAGCTTTTATCGGCGCGGCAAATAAGCTTTACTCCGTCAGCATTTTTAAGCTTGCACACAGCTTCTTTTATTTTGGATTTTTGTAAGTCGTTAGGCTCGGTAACATAGCTGAACTCGGCCGAAACATAGTTCTTTCTGCGTAAAAGTTCATCAGAAAACGCATCAAAAACGTTTAGTGCCTCGTCCGTTAAATTCTCTGCGCACAGCAGAGTTATAAAACCTTGTGCCGATGTCGGAAACAGCTTTTTGATTACCGCTTTCTTTTCGCTTTGCTTAACCGTCGGGTTGCTTAAAATGTCTGACAGGGATCTGCATAAAAACAGTTCCCGACAGGCGTTGATTTCATCTTCTTTTACATCAATATCATATAAAACCTCGGCGCACTTTTCGGCAAAGACTGTCATTTAAACGCACCTGCCTCTGTAATAAATTCATCCAAAAATGACGGATTGTTCTTGTCGGCACATTCTTTGACAAGCCTGTCCGCGGCAAGCAATGCAACCGAGGCAAGTTCGTCCTTTGTGCTTTGAAGCATCTGTCTGCGCTCTTGCTCAATCTGCCTTTCGGCTTGCTCGATACGCAGCTTTGCGTCTTGCTCTGCCTGTTCCACGGTGCGGCGGTATGCGCCAGCGGCCTTTTCTTTGGCTTCTTTTAAGATTCTCTCTGCTTCATCATTTGCCGACGCTATCATTTTATCATACTTCTGTTTCTCGTCATCGGCATCTTTTTTGCGTTTATCCGCTTCTGCAAACCGTCCCTCGATAATCTTTTTTCTGCTGTCAAGCATCTTGGTAACAGGTTTAAATAAAAACAGCTTAAGCAGAAGATACAAAACCAAAATGTTTACGATGTCCCATATTATTTCCCAATTCAGCGTTAACATATCAATTCGCCTCCGGGTTTACTTTAAGAATAAAATTACCAGTACGGCTATTACAAAGCCGTATATAGCGGTTGCCTCTGCAAGGGCGCAGCCAAGCAGCAAAGCTTTGTTGATGTCGCCTTTTGCCTCGGGCTGTCTCGCTATTGCCTCAGAGGCTTTGCCTGTGGCAATACCTATGCCTATGCCTGCTCCGATACCCGTCAAAACTGCTATTCCCGCACCGATTGCTATTAATGTTCCCATAATTATTCCTCCAATTTTATATAATAAATTTATATTTTTCAAAAGTGTTTAATCTATTGCTTCTTTTATAAACAGAGATGTCAGAAATACAAATACGTACGCCTGAATACATCCGTCAAATATGTCAAAGTAAAAGCTGAAAGGCAGAGGCACCAAAGCCGGAGCAACCAGCTTGATAAGCTCCATAACAACAAAGCCACCCAAAATATTGCCGAAAAGCCGCATACACAGCGACAGAGGTCTGATAAACTTCAAGTATATTGATGGGCAAAACAAATGCGACAGGCTCTGCAAAGCTTTTAAGCCATCTCTTTGTCCCCTTGGCACGGATTCCCGCTGCCTCGATAAGTACAATACTCATTATGGCAAGCCCCGCGGTTATGTTAAGCTCTTTTGTTGGCGGAGTGATGCCGACCAGACCGCAAAGATTTGCCAATCCTATATAAAGCAAAACCGTCCCGAGGTACGGAATATACGCCTTGCCTTCTTC
>USLC01000102.1 GCA_900555375.1 uncultured Eubacteriales bacterium | reverse complement strand
GCCGCAGCCGCTCCGCTACCGCAACAAGGTCGTCTACCACACGGAGAAGCGGAACGGGGCGTGGGTGCTCGGATACCGGACGGAGCCGGAGCACCACGTCGTCGACACGTCGCAGGATCCGCTCGCGTGCCCGGAGATCAATGCCGAGCTGCCGAACATCCGCGCGGGCGTCTTCGCGCTCCTCACGCAGGGGGCGAAGGCCGTGCGGCAGAGCGCGCGGGCGGCGATGTTGTGTCGGTGCCGCAGGGAATCGTATCAAAGGTCGGCGGCTTTTTCGGCGGACTGACGGGGTACTTCGGAAATGTTAAATCCTTGAAAAATGAGAACGAGGCGCTTAAAAACGAAAACACCAATTTGCAGAAGCAGATAAAGGATATGCAGGGACTTGAAGATGAGAATACAGAGCTTCGGCAGATGCTTAAGCTTCAAAAGGGTCAGACCGATATAAATATGACGGCGGCGTCGGTTGCAGCAAAGGATCCGTCCGATTGGTACGCAACGCTTACCATCGATAAGGGCAGCCGCGACGGAATAAAAGAGAATCAGCCTGTTGTAAATTCCAACAGAGAATTGATAGGACAGATTTCAAGAGTGGGAGACAACTGGGCAGAGGTAATAACGATAGTTGACCCTCAGTCATCGGTGGGCGCGCTGATAAAGCGCTCTAAGGCGATAGGTATTATAGAAGGAAATTCAGAGCTGAGATATGACGGCAAGTGCCGCTTTGGATATATCTCGCGCGATACGGATATACAAGAGGGAGATTATATAGAAACATCGGGACTTGGCGGAATATATCCGAAGGGTCTTATAATCGGCACGGTAGAGAGTATCTATGAGGACAATTCCACTATGTCAAAGGCAGCGACGGTTAAGCCCTGCGCGAATATCGCGCGTACCAACGAGGTGTTTGTTATTATCTCTTATAAACAGGCGGATTTGTCTGGCTCTGAGACAACAACAAAGAGAAACGACGATAAAAAAGATGATAAAACCAGCTCCGATACTTCGGAAAGTTCAAGCAGTTCGGGTAGCTCGGGCAGTTCAAGCGGCTCATCGGATGACGATGAATAAAAAATATATGGCGGAATTATGCGAAAGGGGTTGAAATTCAGTGAAGAAGTTTACATTTTTGTTTTATTTCATATGGCTGCTGATAATCACGGTGTTTCAGCCGACGCTTGTGCAGTGGATAGGAATTTTCGGCACGGGACCTGATTTGTTTTTGATATTTGTGATATGTGCCGCGATGCTTCGCGGTATGTGGGACGGTGCAATCTGCGGATTTGTTTTCGGACTTGCGTTTGATATGATTATCGGCAGAATGGTAGGAATGAACGCTGTTTTGTATATGTATGCGGGGCTTCTGGTCGGAATCGTAAACGGCAGATATATAAGCAGTGACAGTGCGTTGACAAACGCTTTCTTTGTTTTTGCGGCATCGCTTATATGCGGAATACTATACTATTCGGCTTATAATATGGTATGGGGCGACCTTGGGTTTATCAAAGCGTTTTTAAGAACAATACTGCCAAAGTCTGTTTACTCGGCGGCGCTTGCATTTGTTTTGTTTGTTCCCGTAAGAAAAAGCTTTGGATTAATTAAGGTTAAGCGGCTGTTTTAGCAGACCGGAAGCGGCGTCAAGTATATAAAGAAGGAGACGGATAGTTTGAGGGATTTAGGCAGAAGACTTAATATAATAGTTATATTTGTTGTTTTGCTTGCGCTTGCCTGCACGGTAAGGCTTGTTGACTTGCAGATTGTCAAGGGCTCGCAGTACGAAGAGCAGTCTAACCGCCGCCTTGTGCGCGCGTATTCAATTGCTGCGCCCAGAGGCGAAATTGTGGATAAAAACAGTAAGCCGCTTGTAGAAAATCGAACGGGCTATACCGTTAGGGTTCAAAAGGTTGATATTTCAGATGATGAACTTAACGAGAATCTTTATAACGCAGCAAAAATCATTGCGGAATACGGAGACGAGATAGAAAGTGCCTTTCCGATTGTAATGGACAAAAAGACGGGAAGCTTGGCGTACGATTTTACCATAGAGGAAAATGGCGGTACGCGGGAGGTAGAAGGAGCGGTTCTCAACAAAAGCGCAAAAGCGGCAAAGGATAAAGAAGAGATGTCAAAGAATGATGATGACTCTTCAGAGACAGATGCCGATAAAGAGGAAAAGCAAAAAAAGGAGCAGGAGAAGCTTGAAGAATGGAAAAAATCCAACAAGCTTACCGATATGACCTCTGAAAAGCAGATTCTTGAATACTATAAAAAGAAATACTCGGTTTCATCTGACTATGATGACAAAAAAGCTTTGGCGGTAACAGCTATCAGATATGCAATGGATAAGGCGCACTTCAGCGAGAAGAACCCATATACTATGGCGCGCGATATTGACGAGCTTGCCGTTCAAAAGCTTAAGGAACAGTTTATGGACTTCCCGGGGATGGGCGTTGAGATTGAACCCGTGCGTTCGTTCACGCGCGGAACAATGGCGGCGCACATTCTTGGCAGAACAGGGCGGATTTATGCCGAAGAGTACGCGGTTATGAAAGACCAAGGCTACGGAATGAATGACATAATAGGTAAGGACGGTCTTGAAAAGGTTCTTGAACCGTATTTAAAGGGCAAGGACGGATACAAAAGTGTTGAGATGAACCGCGGCGGCATAGTGACCGAAATTCTGCAAAGCCGCGAACCGCAGCCCGGAAATTACGCAAAGCTTACGCTTGACAGCGACCTGCAGGAGGCGATGGAAAAGTCGCTTAAAGAAAAGATTCTTCAGGCGACAGGCAGCGGCGGTGCGGGTGCAGCGATAGCGGGTGACCCAAAA
This sequence comes from uncultured Eubacteriales bacterium, assembly GCA_900555375.1. Classification (GTDB taxonomy): domain Bacteria; phylum Bacillota; class Clostridia; order Monoglobales; family Monoglobaceae; genus UMGS1820. The sequence goes on along the minus strand of USLC01000102.1, from coordinate 1,348 downwards.
ACGGGCGGAATCCTGGCGATGGCGTCATACCCGACATATGATTTGTCTACATTTAACGAGGACTATGACAAGCTTATAAAGTCTAAGTCCAAGCCGCTTTTGAACAGAGTTTTAAGCGGAACATATTCGCCCGGCTCAACATTTAAGCCGCTGACATCTATTGCCGCGCTTGAATCGGGAGTTATAACCCCCGATTCTTATATTACGGATAAGGGAAAGTACACATATTATCCGTCGTACCAGCCGACGTGCCTTGTATATTCTTCATCGGGAGCAACGCACGGAACAATCAATGTTTCAGAGGCGATAGGGGTATCGTGCAACTACTTCTTTTACGATGTGGGACGCAGAACGGGAATAGAAAATATCGACAAGTATGCCTCAGACTTTGGACTGGGTCAAAGTACGGGAATCGAGCTTTCCGAGAGCACGGGAGTTCTGGCAAGCCCCGAGGAGAGAGAGAAGGCGGGCGGAACCTGGTATCCGGGTGACGTTTTGCAAGCGGCGATAGGTCAGTCGGATAACTTGTTTACACCCGCACAGCTTGCATCATATATCTGCACGGTTTTAAACAAGGGTAAAAGATATTCGCTTCATTTGGTAGATGAGGTGTTAAGCTACGGCAGCAACAGCGTTGTCTATAAAAAAGAACCCGAGATTATGTCAGATAATCCTATATCCGATTCAACTTATAATGCGGTTAAGGACGGTATGAGACGCGTTGTATCCTCGGGAACGGCATCGGCGGCGTTTGCAAGTGCAAAGTATAAGGCGGCGGGCAAGACGGGTACGGCAGAGGTTCCCGGCGGAGCGGACAATGTTTTGTTTGTTGGATTTGCGCCATATGACGACCCCGAAATTGTAATAGCGGTTATAATAGAACACGGCGCAAGCAGCGGCTTCCCCGCGGGTGTTGCGCGCGATGTGTTTGACGCATATATGCAGATAAAAGAGGGCAAGTACAAGTCAGCCGATACCGAAGACAGCGAAAAGAGCGAAGAGCAGCAAGACGCGGCGGCGATATCGGGAAGAGCAAATGAGAGGTCGGGCGCTTCGGATTCTTCGGGCGGGCCGCGGAAACAGTCTGATAAAGCAGGCGATGACACCTCTGTAAACCGGAAGCCGAAGGGGAAGCAGCCCGATTCCGGTTCAGCCGAGACCAATTCAGCGGAAGGAAACGGCACATTATAATCCTTTTTTTAAAAAATTTTATAAAAAAGCCAAAAATTTATAAAAATAACTTTGACTTTTAGTTATTTTTGTGATAAAATGTATTTGTATCGAGTAAAATGCTTCTTTGACGAATATTATTTTGACGTATTCGTCCGTCAGACAGCTTTTGAATATA
>USLC01000101.1 GCA_900555375.1 uncultured Eubacteriales bacterium | reverse complement strand
CCGCGAGACATAATCAAAATATTCACCGCGGGTACACATCTGATAGCTGTCATCCATACGTATTATGTGAATGCCGCGGCGTTCATAATTGTATGTGTCCATCATCTTTTTTAATATTTCGCGGAGAGAGCGTTTGTCGACGTCAACTATATCCGCAAGCCTTTCAAGTTCTACAGGATCGCCCGCCGCAAACAATACGGCTTCAATTATTGCCTGAATTTCACGTATTTCCATAAGAATCCCCGTTTCGGCAGACCGCAAAGCAAGAATTGCCGTCTGCAAGTTATATTAAATCAATCTTCGATTACGTTAAAATCAAAATCGTTATCATCGGCTCTGAAAACCTTTGGGTTTGATATATCGCCGTTTTCGTCATATTCAACCCTTATTTTATTCAGCTTTATAAGCTCAAGCGATGCCAGAAACGAAGCGACGGCTTCGGGTCGGGTTTTAACGCCCGAGAATAACTCTTTAAAAAGCGTTGCAGTTTTGGTTTTCAGCCGATTCCAGATTGCGGCAACGCGAGAGCGAACCGACACTTTTTCGTGACCGACTATCCCTCTGAAAGACTGCTTGGGAGGCGGAGTCTTACGCTCAAGCCGCTGATACGCCCTTCGGTATGCCAGGATAAGATTTTCGGGTGTTAACGTAGCGTAGTTAAGCTCGGCAGGCGGTCTTTCGATTGCATCGGGAGCTTTAAAAAACATTGAAGCGCCGATATTTTCGCGGCATTTAAAAAAGCCGATTGATTCTTTAACTTTTTTGTACTCGGTAAGCCGTCTTACAAGCTCTTCTCTGGGGTCGGTGTCATCTTCGTCATCCTCTTCGGGTTTGGGCAGCAGCATTTTTGATTTAATTTGCAAAAGAGTGGCGGCAAGCACCAGAAATTCGCTTGAAATCTCTAAATCCATTTCTTTCATTTCATTCATAACGGCCAGATACTGGTCTAATATAATGGAAATGGGAATGTCATAGATATTCAGCTTATTTTTGCGAATCAGCATAAGAAGAAGGTCGAGAGGCCCCTCAAAGCTGTCAAGTTTAAATTTTAACTGCTCCATTTTTACACCCTGCTTATATAAACGTTGTAATTATAATATCGTAAAAGTTCTGAACGGCTTGTCTGCATAAATAAAGAAATGTGTTAAAGCCGGGCAAATTAATCAGTATTATCAAAATCAAAAATCCGTACTTTTCATACTCCATAATTTTAAAGTAAATTCGCTGAGGAAGCAAAGCGTTTAAAATCTTTGAGCCGTCAAGCGGAGGAATGGGTATAAGGTTAAAAAGCCCAAGGCCAAGGTTGACCGTGACCATATAAGTTGAAATAATATAGCACACACTTGCAAGGTTAAATGCAAACGAAGCAGAGCTTTTAAAACTCATTCGTCCAAGGACAACAACAAAGATTTCGGCTATAAATGCCAGTATGAAGTTTGAAAGCGGACCTGCAAGTGCAGTAAATGCCATTCCGCCCTTTTTGTGCCTGAAATTCCACGGATTTATGGGTACGGGCTTTGCCCAGCCGAAGCCGAAGAGAAAGAGGCACAGCGCACCGAAGGGGTCAAGATGGTGCAGCGGATTAAGTGACAGTCTGCCTGTACTGCTTGCTGTTCTGTCGCCTATCGCATAGGCGGCAAGCCCGTGTGACATTTCGTGAACGGAAAGCGAAAGCAGTACGCAAAATACCATTACAAGTATATATATAAGCTTTTCTCTTACAGAAAGTGAGGTGTTACCTAACAGAGACAACAGCATAATATTATCTTCCTCCGAAGTTGTTTATTTGTAGTTTAAAGCACGCATTAATATGGCTTATAAGTCGCAGCGAACCAAATCCTCGTATGTTTCGCGGCGCACAACAGCCTTTGCTTTTCCGTCGCTGACCATAATAACAGGCGGACGCGGAATACGGTTATAGTTGCTTGCCATCGAGTAGTTGTATGCGCCTGTTGATAAAACGGCAACAATTTCGTCTGTTTTAAATTCAGAAGTTTTCATATTTTCGCCGATAAGGTCGCCCGATTCACAGCACTTTCCCGCAAGGGTAATAACATCGTTTTGCGGTGCCTGCGGATTTTCGGCAGAGAGCACGGTGTACTCTGACTGATAAAGTATATACCGCGGATTATCGCCCATTCCTCCGTCTATGGAGACGTATTTGCGTATACCCGGGATATCCTTAATCGTTCCGACGGTATAAAGTGTAAGACCTGCTTCAGCAACTATCGAACGTCCCGGTTCTACAATTATAAACGGAAGCTTAAGTCCGCGCTTGTTTGCGACTCTTTTTACAACAACCGATACGGCACGCATATATTCGCCGTAGTCAATCGGGGTATCGCTGTCAACATATTTTATTCCAAAGCCGCCGCCAAGGTCAAGCTCGTCGGCTTCTACTCCGTATTTATCCTTCATATCGCCGATAAAGTTCATCATAATTTCAGCGGCGTGCTCAAAAGGAGCAAGCTCAAAAATCTGCGAGCCGATGTGGCAGTGATAGCCCTTAAGACAGATGTTTTTAAGGCTTGAGGCAAGCGCCGTGATTTCGTCCGCTTCTCCGTTTTCAAGTGTTGCGCCGAATTTTGAGTCAATCTGACCCGTTCTGATAAATTCGTGGGTATGAGCGTCAACCCCCGGGGTGATTCTGATTATAACATTTGCGCATATGCCAAGCCGCTCTGAAATTTCATTTATTCTTGTAAGCTCAAGCTCGTTGTCGGCAACGATTCTGCCAATGCCGTTTTTAAGGGCAAATTCAAGCTCTTCCACCGATTTGTTGTTGCCGTGAAAATAGAGTTTGTCCGCAGGGAAGCCCGCAGTTAAAGCTGTATATATTTCTCCGCCGGATACAACGTCTGCGCCCATACCCTCTGCGGCAATAAGATTATACATATATTTGCAGGAGAGAGCCTTGCTTGCGTATATCGCTATGCCGTTACCATCATAATATTTTTTGATGGAATCAACATAGGCGCGGCAATTTTTTCGTATAGTGTTTTCGTCCAGCACATATGCCGGGGTTCCGTACTCTTTGGCGATTGCCTTTAAGTCACAGCCGCCAAGCTGAAGATTTCCTTTTTCGTTTACACTGAGACAGTCCATAACAAACTGCATTTTTATCTCCTCCTGTAATTCAATGTTGCCGAATATGAAAAAATATAAACAATTTTACGTATTCTATATAATTTTATCATAAACAAAATCTTTTGTCAAACAAATCCAAGCATTTTTATAACGAATTTTGTTGTAATATCAATAAGTAAAAAATAATTTGAATTTAAAATAACAATATGCTGTCAGTCTGACAGCATATTGTCTATAGGTGAAGATATTCGTTTTACAAAAAAGTTTACAATCAGACCGGTTAAAAGGGCTGTCAGAATCGTACCCTCTCGGGTTCCGATGATTTTACCGTCAAAAAGAAACAGAGACAGTAAAATTGAAAAAATCACACACCCTACATCAAAGCCTATTTTAATATTGCCGAATCGTATTCCCGATTTATCGGAGACAGCCTTTACAAACGCTTCGCCGGAGTTCATAATTACATTTGCAATGACAGAAAGTGCCACGCCGAAGCCGAGAGTGACAATTCCGCCGAGGACAAGCAGTATGCGTACCGCGTAATTAGAAACGGGAACATAAGACATACACCACATTCCGAGTGAGAGCGAATCTATGCGGCTGATCATAACATTTGGTATTGATGAAATCGGCGAAACCCCAAGCTCGCCGCGCTTTGTGATTGTAACGCCAAGCGCCGCAAAAAATAAACTTACTATAAATAAAATGTATCTTTCATATTCATCGAGCAGATATACAAACTTTTTTTCATACTCACTATCCATTACTTGATAGACTGCTCTTGAATATTCGACCTCACCCATCAAGGTTTTGATACAGGTTTTGCGATGTCCCTTATGCCTTAAAAGCCCTTTGCCACGGCTTTTCATAAGCTCTTGGTCGAGAGCCTCCAAAAAATTTGAAAAGGCTTTGGCTGCAAGCTTACAAGCATAATTGTAAATTTCTTTCTCTAAACTCTTGATGTTTATCTCTTTTTCGGTTAAAATATTCATATCGTACAAACTCCTTTGTATTTTGTATCTCAACAATACTATCATACTAGAGTTTGTTCGATTTGGGAATAGCCGATAGTGGGTATTCCCAATTTTTTTGCCAATTA
>USLC01000100.1 GCA_900555375.1 uncultured Eubacteriales bacterium | reverse complement strand
GAACCTAACATTTGGAATAATTTCAGCTCCATTATTCTGAAGCCATACTGCCAAAGCTCTGCCCCTATATGTATTCCACATCTGCATACAAAGCGGCATATTTCGGTACAGACTGAAATCAGGTGAAATAATACCTTTAAACTTTTTGAGTTTATTTAAATATTGCCTTGGATTATGCCACAACCTTTCAAAATTGACGTCGTGCTCATAAAACATAACCCATTTTTCAAAATCAGTGCAGGATTTTGACATTGCCTTTGAAAATGCAATTAGTTCTGACGGCAATTTTTCACTTGTTTTGATTTTTGGAAGTTCAATATATCCGCTGTACTCGGCATCTCTTACCAAAAATGAATTGAAAACATCATAGTTTTTTTCAAACTTTTCCGTGTTCAATTTACTTCATCTTTGCTATAGTTAAATTTTATAATTAAACTATAGCATAGAATAAAGTGCCAAAAAGTGCCGTGTATTTTACTTTTTTATTATATACCCGGGGTTATAAAATGTCAAATATTACTTTATATGGATTTGGAATAAAGCTTATTTCGGAAATATAGATGGTTGCTTGTTTATTTTTTTAAAATAAGTAAATACTATCCTAAAAGAATAATTAAAGGATTGGTATTTTTATGGCTGAAAATAAAAAGGATGCGGCGGGCACGGTCAGCCGTGATTTAAGTGCAAACAGAAGCTTTATAGAAGAAACATTTTCAGTATCGGAAAACTTTGATTTTATAGTGCGCGAATTTGACGTGAAGTTCGATGACGGAACGGTTCCCGGATTTCTTGTATTTTATGACGGCTTGGTTGACCAAACTTATATAAACCGAGATATAATGCGCGGCTTAAGTCAGGGCGGCGGAAAAATTCCGAAACCCGAAGAATTTGCCGATGAAGTTTTTAAGCGGATAATTACGCTTGCTCCGCTTACGAAGGAATATGATTTAAGAAAAGTAACCGAAATGATAACCTTCGGTCATTGCGTTATATTTATAGACGGAAGCGATGCGTGCTTTGCCGCCGACGTCAAAGGCTGGGGTAACAGAGGTGTGAACGAGCCTTTAAGAGAGGCGAGCCTATCCGGCCCGCAGGAGGCGTTTAATGAGGTTATAATGAGCAACCTTGCCCTTATACGCAAAATTTTAAAGGACCCGAATCTTATAGCCGAAAATATAAAGGTGGGAAGTATAAGTCAAACGCCGTGCGCGCTTATGTATATTAACGGGGTAACAAACAAAAAGCTCGTCTCTGAGGTAAGGCATCGAATAAAAAATATCGACACAGACTATATTTTCTCATCGGGGGATGTAGAAATGCTGATGGAGAAGCACAGCTTCTTTCCTATGATCCGTACACTTAAGACCGAGAGACCCGACCGCGCGGCGTCTATGCTTGCGGAGGGTAAGGTAATCATTATAGTTCAGGGCAGCCCTTTTGTGCTTGTTCTGCCGACAACGGCAGCGGATTTGATTGAGGCGTCGGAGGACAATTATGTGCGTGTATCTGAGGCAAACTTTATGCGTATCGTAAGGCTTATAGGTATGGCTCTGTCTCTGCTTTTGCCGGGGGTTTCGCTTGCGGTGCTTTTGTTTCATCAAGAGATTTTGCCGACGGATTTGCTTCTGGCGATAGAGGCATCGCGCGAGGTGGTGCCGTTTCCGCTTGCGATTGAGCTGATTTTGATGGAACTTGCGTTTGAGCTTATAAAAGAGGCGTCTGTCAGAGTGCCGAGCGCGGTTGGCTCTACCCTTGGTATAATAGGGGGACTGATTTTGGGGCAATCGGCGGTTGAGGCAAATATAGTAAGCCCGATTTCGATTATAATTGTGTCAATAGCGGGGCTTGGAACCTTTGCGTCACCGTCCGTATCTCTGTCGCGCTCGCTTTCGCTTATGAGATTTGCGTTTATCATTGCCGGGGCGGCGGCAGGCATTCTTGGTATTATATTTGTGCTTTTAACGGGGGTGGCATACCTTGCGTCATCATCGACCTACGGCGTTCCGTTTCTCTCTCCCATTACGCCGCGCGACGGAGATTCGCCTATAGACGCGGTGTTGATTAAGCCGATATGGAAGAGAGAACGCAGACCTAAAAATCTGCATACTCAGCAGCCGGTAAGACAGCCGCACATAAGCAGAAAATGGTTGGGGTGATAATATGAATGAGCATAATTATATCGGAAAGTGGGAGCTTGGCTGCATAGTTGTAAACTCGGTAATTTATAAGATACTGACGGGGTATTCAAAAATATTTACGGATTGCGGAGGCGCTGCCGCGTGGATAACAGCGGCGTTTTACGGAATAGTGTTTTTAATTCTGTTAAAGGTTCTACGAGCCGTATGCGGACGAAGGGTTGGTTGAGGCGCTGAAAAAGAAAAACAAACGGCTTTGCACATTTGTTTGCGCCGCGGCGTCTTTGTACTTTATCTTTTCGGGCTGCTATGCGGTAAGGCTTGTGTGCAATGCACTTAGAGAGATAACCTATGTGAACTCGCCCGTTTGGTTTTTGGCATTGTTTTTTATCGGCGGTGCGGCCGTTACGGTGTTTCTCGGCGAAAGGGCGGTAAGAAGGATACATTCTCTTACTGTTCTCGGCACAGCGGCAGCAATCTTTGCAATTATAATTTTAAGCCTCGGTTATTCGGAAATCTACAATATATTTCCCGTTATGGGAAGCGGTGCGGCGGGAATTTTCGGCAAGGGAGCGGCAACTCTGTACCTGTATTCGGATATAATACTGATTTTCTTTTTGCCGCGGCGGCACGGAAATTATTCATATAAAAAAACAATTATGAATTCGGCAAGGATAGGAGTTTTGATAAACGTGCTTACGGTGCTTGCAATATCTCTTAATATAAGCCCGTCTGAGAGGCTGGACCTGCCTGTCTATCCACTTACCAAGACGGCTAATATCGGCAAAATGTCGGCGCGGCTTGACGCGGTGTATCAGATTGCTCTTATAGTATCGGTGTTTGTTTACCTTTCTTTGATAATCTGCGTTTTGCTTAAAAATGCAAAACATATCACGGCAAGGCTTGCAAGGGCGGGAGGAGCCGTGCTTTGTATTGTGCTTTGCGTTACTCTGTGCGGATGTTATGACGCAGGCGAGGTCGAAGAGAGCGCCTACGCCGTTGCTATAGGAATAGATAAAGGAAACAGCGAGGCATATCGGTATACCTTTCAGATATCGAACCCTCTTAAATCGGGCGATGTGTCGGCGGAAGAGCCGCCGGGCGATAATAAGACAGATGAGAATAAAAATGAAGATGAAAATAAAAATGAAAGTGAAAAGGAAAGCGGTAATAATAAAACCGCGGACAGTATAACGGTTGAGGCAAATGATTACTTTACGGCGGCTGATAAGCTTAAAAGTATTTTAAGCAAGAATTTAAGCCTTTCGCATCTTAAGCTTATTGTGTTTTCAAAAGAGGCGGCGCGTGACGGTGCGTTGGGACACAGCGAACTTATGCTTCGCGAAAGAGAGGTAAGACCCGGTACAAATTTATGCCTTGCCGAGTCAGCACAGGATTTTTTGACAAATGTTAAACCCACGCTTGAGGAAAGCACCGTAAGATATTACGAGCTGTACTTTAAAAATTACAAAATTCCGTACGCTCCGGTTACACAGCTTCGCGATTTTGTAGGCAGATGTGCCGAAAGCGGATTTGACGCTGTTATCCCCACGGTAAAAAGTAATTCGCTTGAAGGAATGGGCATATTTTCGGAGGAAAAATTGCAGATTGAAGCCGATGCGGGCGATGTTCTTTTATACAAGCTTCTTATGGGAGAGCTTAAGGACGGCGCCGTTGAAACATCGGACGGAACAAAGGTAATAAGCAGCTGCGGCAAGCCGAGAGTGGAAATAAATGAGAACGGTGAAAAAATTAATATTTCGGTAAAAGTAAAATCGGACGGAAAAAATAAGGAAAAGTTTGACGCGCTTTCCCGCGAGGCAGAGGAGTTTTTAAGCAATTCTTATAAAAACGGATGTGATGTAATCGGGATAGGCAGAAGGCTTAAGAAAAATTTTTTGACACAAAAAAAGTGGATGGAATATAATTGGCGAAAAAAACTTATAAGGTGTTCCTTTTCGGTAAATATTTATACAAAATAAACTTTTAATACAAATATTTACAAAATACCCAAATTTCATATAAAATAACTCTTGACAATTGTTTGCTTATGATATATAATAAAGTCGTAGAAGAGAGTATTTTATGCTAA
>USLC01000099.1 GCA_900555375.1 uncultured Eubacteriales bacterium | reverse complement strand
TAAATTGCGGGATGGGTTTTTTTATATTCAAAATTATCTGTCCCGAAGAGAAAGGAGACAGAAATATGTCAAACAAAGAAATCCCTTACAAAATCTATCTTGAAGAAAGTGAAATGCCGAAGAAATGGTATAATATGCGTGCGGATATGAAAAATAAACCCGCGCCGCTGTTAAATCCCGGTACGCATCAGCCGATGAAGGCGGAAGAGCTTGAGCCTGTTTTCTGCAAAGAGCTTATTAAGCAGGAGCTTGATGACAGCACACCGTATTTTGATATTCCGGAAGAAATTCAGAGTTTTTACAAAATGTATCGTCCGTCTCCGCTTGTCCGCGCTTACTGCCTTGAAGAGAAGCTGGGTACACCCGCAAAAATCTACTATAAGTTTGAAGGCAATAACACCAGCGGAAGTCATAAATTAAACTCCGCCATTGCGCAGGCTTATTATGCTAAAAAGCAAGGACTTAAAGGTGTTACGACTGAAACCGGAGCAGGTCAGTGGGGAACGGCTCTTTCTATGGCTTGTTCTTACTTTGACCTTGACTGCAAGGTTTATATGGTTAAAGTTTCGTATGAACAGAAGCCTTTCCGAAGAGAGGTAATGCGCACGTACGGCGCATCGGTTACGCCTTCGCCATCGTCAGAAACAGAGGTCGGAAGAAAAATTCTTGAAAAACACCCCGGAACAACGGGAAGCCTTGGTTGTGCTATATCCGAGGCGGTTGAAAAGGCGACAACAACCGAGGGTTACCGTTATGTTTTGGGCAGCGTTTTGAATCAGGTTCTTTTACACCAGTCTGTAATCGGTCTTGAATCAAAAGCCGCACTTGACAAATACGGAATCAAACCCGATATCATTATAGGTTGTGCCGGCGGCGGCTCTAATCTGGGCGGGCTTATCTCACCGTTTATGGGCGAAAAGCTGAGAGGCGAGGCAGATTATCGCATAATAGCGGTTGAGCCTGCATCGTGCCCAAGCTTCACCAGAGGCAGATTTGCATATGATTTTTGCGATACGGGAATGGTTTGCCCTCTCGCCAAGATGTACACCCTCGGAAGCGACTTTATACCTGCCCCCAATCACGCCGGAGGACTCAGGTATCACGGAATGAGTTCAACGCTGTCGCAGCTTTATGATGACGGACTTATGGAGGCAAGAGCCGTTACGCAGACGTCTGTATTTGAAGCGGCGGAGTATTTTGCAAGAGTTGAAGGAACCCTGCCTGCGCCCGAGAGCAGCCACGCGATAAAAGCGGCGATAGACGAGGCGATTAAGTGCAAGGAGACAGGAGAGGAAAAGACTATACTCTTTGGACTTACCGGTACGGGATATTTTGATATGGTGGCTTATGAAAAGTTCCACGACGGTAAAATGGAGGATTATATCCCCACGGACGCAGAACTTGAGGAAAGCTTCTCTAAACTGCCGAAATTTTAATTGTACACTTTAATATTAATAAAAAAGTGCGGATAAGCATTTAACCGAACCGACCCCCAATCATTAGACCAAAAGTCTGACGAATTGGGGGTCGCATAATTATAGATGCTGTCCTATATTTGACTTTTATGAATGAAGAAACGAGGTTTCAGTCTCGTGTTTTTTAGAGCGGTTCATAAGATTTGAGATGGTATTTTTAGCCGGCATACCTTCAAACAAAACCTTGTATGCTTCGTTTACGATAGGCATTTCTACCTGCATAGCGTCGGCAAGCTCCTTTGCGGCACGACAGGTTTTTATACCCTCGACAACCATTTTGACCTCGTTTGTTGCTTCTTCAAAGGTTTTGCCGCGTCCTATGAGAATACCGGCGCGGCGGTTTCTGGAATGCATACTTGTGCAGGTGACGATTAGGTCTCCTATTCCGGAAAGACCGTAAAATGTTTCGGGCTTTGCACCCATAGCCGCACCGAGACGCGCTATCTCTACAATTCCTCTTGTCATAAGTGCTGCCTTTGAATTGTCGCCAAGCTCTAAGCCGTCAAGTATGCCTGCGCACAATGCGATTACGTTTTTCAGAGAGCCGCCGAGTTCAACGCCAAGCATATCGGGATTTGTGTAGACGCGGAAATTGGGATTCATCATAATATCCTGAATTTTATTTGCAATCTCTTCTGAAGACGCGGCAACAACATTTGTAGTGGGGATTCCCCTTGACACTTCTTCGGCGTGGCTGGGACCAGACATAACGGCTATCTCGCATTGAGGAAGCTCGTCTTTTAAGACCTTGGACAGGGTATAATGAGTGTTTTCCTCAAGTCCCTTTGAGATATTTAAAATAATTTGTCCCGGCTTAACGTAAGGGGAGAGCTTTTTTGCCGTTTGGCGAACAGCATGAGACGGTACGGCGTTTATGATAATATCCGCACAGCCGCATTTTGATATGTCCGATGTAAATTCAACCGTGTCGGGTATAATAACTCCGGGGAGAAATGGCTTGTTCTCGCGGTATTTTTTTAAGTCTGCACTCTCTGACTCAAGATAAGACCACAGCTTTATCTTATGTCCGCAGTTTGCAAGCATTACAGCAACCGCAGTACCCCAGCCGCCAGAGCCGATAATATTGATTGTTGACATTTAAAACAACTGCCTTTCAGATTATTTTTTTGAACCCAGCTTTCTCTCGTTTCCGCTGATGAGCCTTGATATATTTTCGCGGTGGCGATATATTGCCAAAAGCGACAGAATCAGACAAAAAATTATGTACGGATAATTCCCGCGTTCAAATATAAGAGGAAGAACTATAAATAATACCGCACCGGTAACGCTTCCGAGAGAAACGTACTTGGTAACCGCAATCAGAACGAGCGAGATTATAAGAACCGCCACGCCGATTTTCCAGTCAGCAAAGATAAGTGCTGTAATGGATACCAAAATGCCCTTGCCGCCTTTGAAACCAAAGTATAATGGAAAATTGTGACCAAGCACCGCGCCGAGCCCCGCGGCGTATATGGCAGGCTTTACATTCCCGCCGCCGAGAGGAGTGATATGAGCGATAAGAATACCAAACAGACACGACACGGCGGCCTTTAAGCAGTCGCCCGCAACAACGGCTATTCCTGCGGTCTTTCCGTATGTACGCAAGGCGTTTGTCGCACCCGCATTTCCGCTTCCGTGGCTTCTTATGTCGTCGCCTTTAAGCCGTCCGACAAGAATCGCTGTATTTATGCTGCCTGTAAGATACGATACGGCGGCAATTATAATCAGTATAAACGCTGTCATAATTAACTTCCTTTCTTCGATTTTTCTCTGATAATAAACTTTATGGGCGTTCCTTCAAATCCGAACTTTGCCCTCAGCTGATTTTCAAGATATCGGATATACGAATAATGAGCAAGTTCTGCATTATTGACAAAAAGCACAAATGTGGGCGGTCTGACCGATGCCTGAGTGGCGTAATAAATTTTGAGGCGCTTGCCCTTGTCCGAGGGGGGTTGAACCATCGCTATTGCCTCGTTTATTACATCATTTAAAAGACCCGTTGAGATTCGCTTGGTGTTTTCGGCGAGGGCGGCATCTATCATATCAAAAAGTGTGTCAACGCGCTGACCCGTTTTGGCAGAAATAAAGGCAGAGGGGGCGTACATCATAAAATTGAAGCCCTCTTTAAGTCTGAGCTTAAAGTTCTTCATCGTATTTGTTTCTTTTTCGATTATGTCCCATTTGTTTACAACGATTATACTTGCCTTGCCTTGTTCGTGAGCGTAGCCCGCAATTTTTGTATCCTGCTCGGTCACACCCTCGGCGGCGTCAACCATAATTAGGCATACGTCCGCGCGCTCGACCGCAGCGAGGGCGCGTACAACGCTGTAGCGCTCAACATCTTCGTTTATCTTCCCGCGCTTGCGCATACCTGCTGTATCGATTAAAATATACTTCTTTCCGTTGTGAATATGAATGCTGTCTATCGCATCGCGTGTTGTTCCCGCAATGTTGCTGACTATAACGCGTTCCTCACCCAAAATCCTGTTTACAAGCGAGGACTTGCCTGCATTCGGCTTGCCGATTATGGCAACTTTAATCGCATCGGAATCATCATCGGAGGAGGACTCTTCAGGAAATTCCGACACTATGTCATCAAGCAAATCTCCGACGCCGAGACCGTGAATCGAGGAAATTGCATAAGGTTCGCCCAGACCGAGATTATAAAATTCGTAAAGCTCCATCGGCGGCTCACCCGGTGCGTCCGATTTGTTGCACACCAAAAGAACGGGTTTTCCGCACTTGCGAAGCATAGCGGCAACATCTCTGTCAGCC
>USLC01000098.1 GCA_900555375.1 uncultured Eubacteriales bacterium | reverse complement strand
TATTATAATATATTTTCCCATTTTTTTTCAAAAGTAATATAACTGATAAAAATGTAATTTTCCTTGACAAAAATTTTATATAAAATATTTCCTAGTTAAAAAAGGAAGACCGTCAAGTCCTCCTCTTTTTTGTGCAAGCCCGCTTGCCTCGCTTACTATAAAATATATTATAGTATTTTTATAACAACCCTCACATTTCACTATTCCGCGAGGGTTTTGACATATCCATGTCAAAATCCCGAGTTTTTCACGCGCGAACTTATGCCGACAGGCATACGTTCTGTGCACATCCAAGTGAATTGCCGTGAACTAAGTGAGCGGCAATTTACTTGGTTCCGAAAATTCTGTCTCCTGCATCTCCGAGTCCCGGCACAATATATTTGTGCTCATTGAGATGATCATCGAGCGCTCCTATATATACATCCACATCAGGATGTGCCTCTGTGAGTCTCTTTACTCCCTCAGGAGCTGCAATTATGCACATAAAGTGGATGTTTTTCACACCGCGCTTTTTGAGCATATCAAGTGCTGCCACTGCTGAACCGCCTGTTGCGAGCATCGGATCTACCACAAATACCTCTCTGTTTGCGCAGTCTGCCGGAAGCTTGCAGTAATATTCAACGGGAACGTGTGTCTCGGGGTCACGGTAAAGACCGATGTGACCAACCTTGGCAGCAGGAATAAGACTCATCAATGCGTCTACCATACCAAGACCTGCGCGCAGAACCGGAACAAGCGCAACCTGCTTTGAAATAAATTTGCCGTTCGTTTCGGTTATCGGGGTCTTAACGGGGCGTTCAACCATATCAAGGTCTCTTGTTGCCTCATATCCCATAAGAAGTGCGATTTCGTTTACAAGCTCGCGGAAGTCTTTAACAGTTGTTTCCTCGCTGCGCAGCATCGAAATCTTGTGCATAATAAGCGGATGATTCATCTCGTGTACTTTGTTATTCATTTTAACATAGCCTTTCTGCCCGCGGTAAATATTTTATGCCGCGTCTCACCGCGGGCGGGTGAGGGCATACAAAGGGACTGCGCTGCCGCAGCCCCAAATTATTTAACCGTTTTCAAGGGCTTGTTCAAGCCAGAAAATGCCTAAGTCAAGAGCCTTGTAAAGACCCTCGCGTTCTGCCTGACGAACAAGCTGAGAGCGCGAACCCTCGTTTGTTTTAAGCTCAACCACAACTCTTTCGGAGACGGTAATGTCGCCGAGGGGTTTGTTATCTTCAAGTCTGAATATAACAACATATTTATCATCGGGATTACCGTAATAAATTTCGTTTCCGCATCTTAAAAGCGGTTTGTCTTTATAGGTAAGCATTTCGTTTTCGGTTTTTGCTTTTTTGGAGGTGCTTTTCTTGGGTTTTGTCTCTGCCATAATAAAATCACCTTTTCCTTTCCGACTCACATTTAAATCCTGTGCCTTACAGTGAGCCGTATAAAGCACATAAAGTTTTACAGATTAATATTCTGGTCTCTGCCCGGACCCACACCAATAGAGGATACCTTGCATTCGCACAGCTCTTCAATACGGTGAACGTATTTCTGTGCCGCAACGGGAAGCTCGTAAAAATCTTTTACATTGCTGATGTCCTCTGTCCAGCCGTCCATCTCTTCGTAAATGGGCTTGCATTCGGCGAGTTCTTCCAAAGTGGGCGGAAAATCAGTAATGACCTTTCCGTCTTTTTCGTAAGCTACGCAAATTTTAATCTTGCCTATTCCGCCGAGGGGGTCAATCTTATTTAAAACGATTGAAGTAAGCGAGTTTGTTCTGACAGCATATTTTGCAATGACCGCGTCAAACCAGCCCGTTCTTCTCGGGCGACCCGTAACCGTGCCGAATTCGTGTCCGTTATTTCTGATGGCATCGCCTGTTTCGTCATTAAGTTCGGTCGGGAAGGGACCGTTGCCCACTCTTGTAACATAGCCCTTTAAAACGCCGATACATTCGTCAATCATATTCGGACCTATGCCGCTGCCTACGCATACCCCTCCCGAAATCGGGTGAGATGATGTGACATACGGATATGTGCCGAAGTCAATGTCAAGCAAAATACCTTGTGCGCCCTCAAAAAGAACGCGTTTGTCAGACTTTACGGCTTCATAAAGTATGGGTGTTGTATCCGTAACATAGGGGGCAAGACGCTTAGCATATTTTGAATATTCTTCAATGATTTGCTCTGCGTCAAACGGTTCGCCGCCGTAGACAAGCTCTATAACCTTATTTTTAATTTTAAGATTTTCATAAACCATAGCGCGGAACTTATCGGGATTTATCAAATCGCAGATGCGGATTCCGCTGCGCTCGGTCTTGTCAACATAGCAGGGACCGATACCCTTTTTGGTTGTTCCTATATCGCCTGCGCCCCTTGCCTTTTCAGAGAGTGCGTCAAGCGCGATATGATAAGGCATAATAACGTGCGCCCTTGCGTCTATCTTAAGATTTTTTGTGCTGATTCCCTGACCTTCCATACCGTCTATCTCACGCAGAAGAACCTTGGGGTCAACAACAACGCCCACGCCGATTATATTAAGCGTTCTCGGGTTTAATATTCCGGAGGGAAGGAGCTGAAGCTTATAGGTTACGCCGTCGGCTTCTATTGTGTGACCTGCGTTGTTTCCGCCCGAGGTTCTGACAACAACGTCAGAGCTTGCGGCAAGAATATCAATTGTTTTTCCTTTTCCTTCGTCGCCCCATTGAGCGCCGATGACAATTTTAGTTGGCATATTTGTTCGCCTTTCTGTCCGCAAAGAATTGCATTTGTCCGCGATGCCTGCGGACGGGCGCGCGGATTATATTTAAACTGTGCCGATAGGTAAAATCCTTAATTTGCATAGTTGTTGACACAACCATTATAATACCAAAAAACGCGAAAAAAAGCAAGCGATTTTTAGCAAAAGATTGAATTATTTATAATAAATTTAAATTCTGTTTAAAAGTTTGTTTATAAGATTGTATCCGTGCTTTGTTACAACACCTGTTTTGCGGGCATTTTCTTCGGTATAAGATTCAACACCCGATGAAATTTCCGCATTGCTTTTGTACAAAATATAAGGAACGGGGTCGGAAGTATGCGTCATTATATTCAGCGGCGTCGGGTGGTCGGGCATAAGAAGAACGTTAAAATCCTCGCCGCAGGTTTTTAAGTATCCGATAATCGGTGCGACTATTTTTTGGTCGATAAGCTCTATCGATTTAACTTTATTGTCTGTTTCGTGTCTGTGACCTGCCTCATCGGCGGCTTCTAGATGAACATACACAAAATCATCGCCGTTTTCAAGGGCTTTAATCGCCGCCTTTGCCTTTCCGTCAAAGTTTGTATGAACGGTACCTGTTGCGCCCTCTATCTCAACCACGTTAAGCCCCGCGCATCTGCCTATGCCCTTTATAAGGTCAACGGCCGAAATAACGGTGCCCGAAAGCCCGAACTTTGAGGCATACGTGTCAAGATTAGGCTTGGTTCCGTTACCCCAAATCCAGACGGAGTTTGCCGGGTGCAGGCCCCTTGAAATTCTGTCGCGATTTATAGGATGGTCTTTTAATATGTCATAACTCTTCTTCATCAGATTAAGGATTGTCTCATCTTTTGGAAGATATTCGCCTATAACCCTGCCCGAAATATCGTGCGGAGGGGTGAGACTGAAATTGTTTTCTTTATTGTGCCATACAAGAAGGTGACGGTAGCTTGTGCCACCGAAAAATTCGTAATCGTCGCAGGCGAGCTCTGCGTTTACAGCGTCTATAAGCTTATGCGCCTCTCCGGTAGTGATTTCGTCAGAGCTGTAGTCAACCATTGTCTTGTCTTCGTAGTTTTCATCGTCCGAAAGAGTGACAACGTTTGCACGGAAGGTGGTGTCGGTAAGCTTAAGCGGAACGCCGATTGATTCCGCCTCAAGCGGAGAGCGCCCCGTATAATATTTTTGTGGGTCGTATCCGAAGACGGCAAGATTTGCTACGTCGCTTCCGGGCGGAAAGCCCTCCGGCACGGTCGTCACGATGCCGACCTCGCCTTTTGCGGCAAGGGCGTCGATGCTGGGCTTATTTGCCGCCTCCAGCGGAGTGCGGCCGCCGAGCTCTTCAACCGGGGTGTCTGCCGCACCGTCTGTCAGTATAACTATGTATTTCATAAAGCAACTTCCTTTCTGTATATTGCAAAATATTATAGAAAATATCGGTATAAGCGGGTCAAAAAACCAAATTATGTACAAATAATATTATAACCGAACTATATTTTGCTGTCAAGGCAGATATTTTATGAC
>USLC01000097.1 GCA_900555375.1 uncultured Eubacteriales bacterium | reverse complement strand
GACTTTGGCGGCTATCAGGAACTTAAAATATCTCTTGCCCGTGAGGAAGGTTCAAGCGAGCTGACCGACGGCATTACCGCAGACGACAGCTGTTTTGAAATTCTTGACAAGGTGTCAAACGATATATACTGCTCGCTTGAGCTTACAAAAAGGGCTGTTGACAAAGACGCGCTTGAGCAAGCCGCAAAAGCGCTTCTTTGCGCGCAGCAAATATTTATATACGGTCTCGGAAACTCTGCATCGGTCGCCCTTGATTTTGAGCATAAGCTGCTCCGCGCGGGGCTGCGCGCCGCGGCTTTTTCAGACAACCATATGCAGGCAATCACCGCCTCACACCTGACGGACAAGGATATAGCCGTCGGCATATCACATTCGGGCTCATCAAAGGATATCGTAGACGCCCTTAAGATTGCAAAGCAGCGCGGCGCGCTTACAATATGCATTACCAACAAGGGCAAGTCACCCATAACAAAGGCAGCCGATATAACTTTGTTTACTGCTTCAAACGAGACGCAGTACACTATTTTGGGGCTTAATTCAAGAATATCTCAGCTTTCGATAATAAGCTCTTTATACTATTATATTGTATGTCATCATAAAGAGATATCCGAAGAGGCAATCGAGATGACCGAAACCGCGCTTCAAAATAAGAAATATTAATTAAAATATCACTCAAAAGGAGAGTTGTTTTATGAACTTTATACCGCTTTCAAAATATCTTGACACCTTCCACAAGGTATATGAGCTTCCGGGCTGCGATTGCTGCATTTATAAAGACCATAACAATGTCTTCAGGCGGAAGTACGGATTTTCTGACGCGAAAAAGACAACGTTTAAGGATTTATATTTTATGCACTCTGCGGCAAAGCTTATTTGCTGTACTGCTGTTGTGCGCCTTACGGAAGAGGGCCTGCTTTCGCTGTCTGACAGAGTTGATTTATATCTGCCCGACTTTAACAATGATTCGACGATTACGGATATGCTTAAAATATATTCGGAAACGCTTGACTTTGAACAGCATAAATTTAACCACAAAAACATAAGCAGAATTGTGGAAAAACTGACAGGTCTTTCACTTGACGATTATCTGAAGAAAAATATTTTTGAGCCCTTGCATATGAAAAACACATCGTTCAGCATAAACGAATCAAACAGAAAGCGCATCAGCACCCAATATTTTTTAACCGATGACGGCGAAAGGCTTAAGTCGGACAAAAGCTTTGAAGAGCTTATCTCAAAAAACGAAGGCTGTATTATCACAAGCGTCGGCGACTATGCCAGATTTGCCGAGACATTGTGCAACAAGGGTATATCAAAGCACGGCTTCAGACTTTTGTCAGAGTACGGCACCCTTAATCTTATAAACAATATTATATATAACGAAACAACAGAAAAAAACTGTTTTGTATGCATCGGCTACAACGGAAGCCTTGTGTCTATAGATATCGACAATAACGTTACGATTATATATGCCCAGCACGTAAAAAACTGCGGCGCCCTTCAAATGGAGATTTATCCCAAACTGCGCGAAATCGCATATGACTGCCTTGGCGTACATAAGTGGTCAAAGGGATTTAACATCTTTCCTTAATATTTGATTATATTAAAAACCTAAAAACATTATACTAAGGAGCAGCTTTATTTAAATGGGTTATTTATTTTTACTTACAGCTCTTGTCGCAGGAGCAACAAAAGGATATTGCGGCAAAAAAACCAGCGGATATGTTAACGAATATAAAGACGCAATGCTTGCAAACGCCATAAGAATGGTGCTGTGCACATTAATCGGATTTTGTATGGTTGTGTTTACAAGCGGAATATCACATCTGCGTATAAACACCACCGTTTTGCTTATAACACTTTTATCAGGTGCCGCAAATTCAGCATTTGTCGTTCTGTGGCTTGTCTCGGGTAAGCGCGGCGCCTATATGCTGCTTGATGTCTTTTGTATGCTTGGTATTCTTATACCTCTTATCGGGTGCGCCGCATTTTTCGGCGAAGCAATAGGTATTAATCATATAATCGGTATCGCTATTCTTCTTGTCGCCGTCTGCATTATGTGCTCCTACAATAACTCGATCAAAAGTAAGATGACTGCTTTGTCGTTTATTCTTCTGCTGCTTTGCGGACTGTCAAACGGAATTTCCGACTTTTCGCAAAAGTTGTTTGTAAAGCTTGCCGACGGTACTTCGATTGCGGTTTTTAATCTTTATACATATCTGTTTTCAACCGTAATTTTAACCGCGTTCTACTTCGTTTTTGCAAAGCAGTCAGATAATAAGGCTCTTACCGATATAAAGCCTATATTTCTATATATATTGATAATGTCGGTGTGTCTCTTCTTATATTCGTACTTTAAAACGCTTGCCGCACAGCACTTATCGTCGGCACAGCTCTATCCTCTCGCTCAAAGCGGCTCGCTGATACTGTCAACAATTATGTCGGCTGTCCTCTTCCACGAAAGGTTAAACATCAAGTGTATCGTGGGCATTGCTTTATCGTTTGCGGCGCTGATTATAATTAATGTGCTGTAGCGCCGTTAACCTGATGTTAGCTTTATAAAAATTCCGCTCGACTGTTTTTGCGTGACTTAAATGTGATGCTTGAACGCGCTTTTCATTTGCACTATGCAGAAAACTATGTTAAGATTACCGCGGTTCAGCTTAACTCATTGTTCTCTCATCTTAACCGCAAGTTTTTGCACATACCCACGTATATGCTTAACGTTCTTGTTAAAATCATAGGCACGCTGCTGTGCAGCGAGAAATTTTTAAGCTATCTTCTTGGACTGTTGAGGCGCAAAAAGCGTGCAGCGCACGCCTGACACAAAAATCCTCTGCGGAGATTTCCGCAGAGGATTTTGATTATTTATAATCATCGTTTTTCCACTCGCCGTCATATACTAAGCCGCCGTTTTCATCATATAATTTGCCCTCTCCGTGACGCATATCATTTTTAAACTCTCCATCATACTCAACAGCGCCATTAGCAAAAAATTGGTGCTATACTAAAAAAGTAGACACAAATATGCAAAATATGATATAATAAAATAAACACAAAAACAGGAGGAAAGACAAATGGGTAACAACAATTATACCAAATATGACGAGGATTTTAAAAAATCCCTTGTTTCTCTGCACCAAAACGGAAAAACTCAATCTCAGCTCTGCAAAGAATATGGTGTTTCTCAATCCGCACTCGGAAAATGGATTAAGCAATACTCTACCGTTGAAGTCGGCAACGGCGAGCTGCTTACCGCCAAGCAAGTAAAGGAACTCCAAAAGCGCAATGCCCAATTAGAAGAGGAAAACTTAATCCTAAAAAAAGCGATTGCCATATTCACGCCACACTCAAGCAAAGATTAGACGCTGTACATAAGCTCCGCTTCCAGCATAGTATTAAGATATTGTGCAAGGTTCTCAGAGTAAACAGGAGTACCTATTACAAGCATTTTTCTGCCGAACCCTCTCCGCGTATTAAAGAAAATCAATATATTGCTTCTTTAATTCTTCATATCTATGCTGATTACAACAAACGGCTCGGCGCTTACAAAATTACCTATGTTCTTCAGCGCGATTATGGCATAAACATCAGTGTCGGACGAGTGTACCGCTTGATGAAACAATTGCAGCTGCCAAAAATGTCTACGGATAAACCTGTTATCCGCAGCAATTCTTCTGATGCCGAAGCTTGCTGCAATCATCTGCAGCAGAAATTTAATCAGAAAGCTCCCAATCTTGTGTGGGTTAGCGACATTACTTATATTAAAGCCGGAGGAATATGGTACTATTTGTGCATTGTTATGGATCTATTCTCACGAAAGGTGATTTCGTGGCATATATCCTCAAAAGCCAATGTTGAATTGGTTATTACAGCTTTTAAAAAGGCATATGAAAAACGAAATACTCCGCATGGACTTATGTTTCATTCCGACAGAGGTTCGCAGTATACTGCCTGTTCACTAAGGCAGCTTCTCGATTCTCTTAATGTTGTGCAGTCGTTTTCTAGGAAAGGTTATCCCTTTGACAATGCTTGCTGTGAATGTTTTTTCAAGTATCTCAAAAAAGAAGAAACAAATCGCAAGTGTTATCACTCTTTGACGGAGCTTCAGTTATCTGTCTTTGAATATATTGAAGGGTATTACAACACAAAAAGACCGCACGGAACGCTTAATATGCTTACGCCAAGTGAAGCGGAAGCTTTATATTGGGAACAGACTAAATAGCCTGATCCCCTAAAAAATTGTGCTTTTTTGTGTCTACTTACTTGACTATGGTTCAGTTTCTGAATGAACTTTTTA
>USLC01000096.1 GCA_900555375.1 uncultured Eubacteriales bacterium | reverse complement strand
CTTGACCATAACACCACGGGCGACGGACTTGTTACGGGGATAACTCTTGTTTCGGTTATGAAGCGTACGGGAAGAAAGCTTTCCGACCTTGCCTCTGTAATGAAGGTCTATCCGCAGGTATTGATTAACGCAAAGGTAAAGAATGAGTTCAAGAGCGAGGATAAATATATGGCAGTGCCCGAAATCCGCGAGAAAATCAGCGAGCTTGAAGCGGCGTTCGCCGGAAGCGGCAGAGTGCTGATTCGCCCGTCGGGAACGGAACCTCTTGTGCGCGTAATGATTGAGGGGCAAAATGAGGCAGAGATTAAAAGATATGCCGAGGAACTTGCGCATCTGATGGAAGAAAAGCTTAACTAATATACACAATATATAATCGAAAAGAGGAAGTAAAAAATGAAATTAGGTATAGTTGGTTTGCCGAATGTCGGCAAAAGCACATTGTTCAATGCAATAACGCAGGCAGGGGCGGAATCCGCAAATTATCCGTTTTGTACCATAGAGCCGAATGTGGGGACGGTTATTGTTCCCGATAAAAGAATCGATGAGCTTGTAAAGATGTATGAGCCCGATAAGACAACCTACGCGGTTATAGAGTTTGTGGACATTGCGGGACTTGTAAAGGGCGCAAGTAAGGGCGAGGGCCTCGGAAACAAGTTTTTGTCAAACATACGTGAGGTAGACGCTATCGTTCACGTTGTCCGTGCCTTTGAAGATGAAAATATAGTTCACGTCGACGGCTCTGTTGACCCGATACGCGATATAGAAACGATAAATTTTGAGTTAATTATGTCTGACCTTGAGATTCTGGACAGAAGAATCGATAAGACGCGAAAGTCGCTTAAGGGCGGAGACAAGTCTTTTAAAACTCAGCTTGAGTTTTACGAAAGACTGCGCGAGGTGCTGGAGAGCGGCAAGTGCGCAAGAACGATGGATATGACAGAGGACGAGCGCGAGATGCTTAGCGATGTTTCGCTTCTGACGCTGAAGCCCGTGATTTATGCGGCAAACGTAGCGGAGGACGACTATTCAAAGCCTGAGGGTGAGAATGAATTTGTAAATAAAATCCGCGAATTTGCGGCAACTGAAAATTCGGAAGTGATGGTAATTTCGGCAAGAATAGAAGAAGAAATTTCCGCGCTTGACAAGGATGAGAAGCAGGTGTTTTTAGAAGAACTCGGCGCAAGCGAGTCGGGGCTTGATAAGCTGATTCGCGCAAGCTACAAGCTTTTGGGGTTAATCAGCTATTTAACTGCGGGCAAGCCCGAGGTAAGAGCCTGGACGATTAAAGAGGGAACAAAGGCTCCGCAGGCGGCGGGTAAGATTCATACCGACTTTGAACGCGGATTTATCCGCGCCGAGGTGGTTGCATTTGATGATTTGATGGAATGCGGTTCTATGACGGCGGCAAAAGAAAAGGGGCTTGTACGCTCTGAGGGCAAAGAATATGTTGTAAAAGACGGCGACATTATTCTGTTTAGATTTAACGTATAAATAAGTATAAATAAATTTTTAAATTAAGAGGAGGAAATGCTATGAATACCGGAATCTTTGATACAATAAAAGACGTGGTATCGGACGCGGCACAGGTTGTAGGTAAAAAATCGGGGGAGCTTATTGAGGCTTCAAAAATAAAATACGCCGTATTTGAGTTAAAAGGCGAGATACGAAAGCTGTATAACGAAATCGGCAAGCTGGAGTATCAGTCGTTTGCGGACGGTGTGGATAATGATGACGACATCAAGCTTAAGTGCGGAATTATCAAGGCAAAATATGCAAAGATAAGGGTTTTGGAAAGTAATGCGGCGGATATCGAATTTAAGTGTCCCAAGTGCGGCTGTCCCAACAGCGCGGATGCGGAGTATTGCTCTTCGTGTGGGGCGGATATGACTGTAGATGTGCACGGCGCGGTTAAACACGGAGAAGAAGAGTAATGGTACTGGTATTATCTGACGGCGGCTCGGGCGTTTTAAGAGTGGTAAAACAGCTTGAGATACGCGATGAAAAGTATATTGTGTATTTTATGAACTTCTTGGGAGCGGGAAGGTTCGGCAAGGGTAATGTGATTGTCGGCGACGGTTCGGCGGCTTCAATAGCCGCGGCAATTTCCAAAAACAGAGCGGACGCGGTTATCGATGCAGTTGAGGAACCAAAGTCAAGGTCTTCCGTGAACGCCTGCCGTGCGTGCAGAGACGGCGTAAAGTACATTAAATATGTCAATATGGAAGAGAGCTACGGGGCGCGCAAGTGTCTTTCGTACAGGCAGCTTGCGTCGATGATATGCCGCGGAAACGGAGCGGTGCTGTACGCATCGCCCGTGACGGTCAGCGGTATCGCCGCTGTCGGCGGAGATGACGCGGCGAGAAAAATGTATGTTCCCGTGGTTAAAAACGCGGTTTTTGATACGGACGCCGCGCTTGAATATTCGGTTCCGATAATGAATGTTATAGAGACGAACGTAATTGACGGAAAAGAATCGGTTGAAGAAGTTCTTAAGCGCACGGGGGCGTCGATGATAATATGCGATACAAGCGTAAACGCCGCAGATAAGGTGCGGGCGGGAGATTTGCTGAATATTCCCGTCCTGATTACACATAATATGGGTATGGAGTATCCCGAGGCGGCAGCGGCGGGATGCGGCAATGTTCGTGCGCAGCCGGACGGGATATGATACGAAAGGTTAGGTAGGCTTATGAAAATAGCTATAGACGGCCCTGCGGGAGCGGGGAAGAGTACAATTTCAAAAGGAGCGGCAAAACGGCTCGGCTTTGTTTATATCGACACGGGTGCGATGTATCGGGCTATCGGGCTTGCCGCTGTCAGACGCGGCATAGATACGTCTGACGCAGAAGGGGTTAAAGCGATACTTGATGATGTAGAGGTCTCTATCCGCCACGATGAAAGCGGACAGCTGATTTTTTTAAACGGCGAGGATGTTTCGACCGATATCCGTCTTCCGGAAATATCGGTGGCGGCGTCAAACGTTGCCGTTATCCCCGAGGTTCGGCTGAAGCTTGTTGAGCTTCAGCGCAAGCTTGCGGCGGATACGGACGTTATAATGGACGGCAGAGATATAGGAACTTATGTTCTGCCCGATGCCGAACTTAAAATATTCTTAACCGCAACGGTAGAAGAAAGAGCAAATCGCAGATGCCGCGAACTGCGGGAAAAGGGAGTGGAAACCGATTTTGAGGCGGTCAAAAAGGATATGGAATACCGCGATAAAAACGATTCCGGCAGAGAGTTTGCGCCATTAAAACCTGCCGAGGACAGCGTGTATATGGACAATACCGATATGACGCTTGAAGAATCAATAGATAAGGTTTGCGAGCTTGCCCGCGCGGAAAGGGAGTAGATTATGGGGTTATATGAATTTGCAAAATCGGCGGTAAAACTATATTATAAAATATTTTATCGCATAGAAGTTGAAGGAATTGAAAATATCCCCAAAGAGAACGGTTTTATAGTAAGCGCAAACCACAAAAGTCTTAACGACCCCCCTCTCCTTGCGGCGGTTCTTCCGATTAAATTTCGGTTTATGGCAAAAGAAGAATTGTTTGAGAATAAAATTTTCGGCGCGGCGTTAAGGTCTTTCGGGGCGTTCCCGATAAAACGCGGCAAGAATGATATAGCGGCGCTGAGAGCGGCGATAGAGATTTTATCAAATAAAGAGAATCTTATGATTTTCCCCGAGGGGGCAAGGTCACCGAAGGGGCATATGCATAAGGGAAAGCCGGGTACGGCTTTGATTGCGATTAAATCAAAGGTTAAGATTCTTCCCGTCGGAATAGACGGAGAATATAAGCTCTTTTCAAGGATAAAAATAAGAGTGGGCAAACCGATAAGCCTTGAAGAGTACTATGACGAGAGGCTCAGGTCTGAAAAGCTTCAGCAAATAACCGAGGAGAGACTTATGCCGGCGATATCACAGCTTTCGGGGGTAAGTACATATGAAGACAGAGATAGCCGATAAAGCCGGGTTTTGCTTCGGCGTGGCAAGAGCCGTGAAGATTGCGCAGCGTGCGGCGGAGGGCAAAGACAAGACCGTTACCTACGGAATGCTTATACACAACCGCGATGTGACGGAAGAGCTGAAAAATCTCGGCGTAGGCACGGTTGAATCTGTTTATGAAATAAAATCCGGTGTAAATGTGATAATCCGCGCCCACGGGATTTCGGCGGATGAAGAGGCTGAAATAAATAACCGCGGCGCAAAAATTATTGACGCAACGTGCCCCTTTGTAAAGAAGATTCATACCATCGCAGCAGCCGCGGCGGCAAACGGAGCAGAAGTTATAATAGTGGGCGACCCGAA
>USLC01000095.1 GCA_900555375.1 uncultured Eubacteriales bacterium | reverse complement strand
TTGAAACATGGCCCGAATTTTAAAAGGGGCAAGAGTGATGAAGCAATACACGCCCGAGCAGACAGGCGTCTTGTCGGGATATATTGCAGAGCTTGAGCCTGACAAAAGACTGGAGGAAAGAATAACAACCTCGATAGTGTCAGAGGACGAAATGGCTGACGGAGCCAGCGCCGAGCTTGCGAATATCCGCAGAAAGATTAAAAACACATCCGCCAAAATACGCGATACGCTTGATTCGATGATACATTCGCAATACTACAGAAAGTTCCTGCAGGACCCGATTGTAACGGTGCGTAACGGCAGATATGTTGTTCCCGTTAAGGCGGAGTGCCGCGGCGAGGTTCGGGGTATTGCTCACGATATGTCGGCTTCCGGCTCTACAGTGTTTATCGAGCCGGAGGGGGTTGTGAACGCAAATAATGATTTAAGCGAGCTTGCGGTAAAAGAACGCGCCGAGATTGAAAAGGTTTTGCTTGATATCTCAAATGATGCGGCAGAGCGCATAGAAGATATAAAGCTTGACTTTGAAACGCTGATTCATATTGACTTTGTTGTGGCAAAGGCGCGGCTTGCGCTTGATATGCGCGCGGTTATGCCAAAGATGAACCGCAGCGGCGTATTTAAAGTCAACAAGGGCAGGCATCCGCTTATAGATAAAACGAAGGTTGTTCCCGTGGATATAGAGCTTGGAACAACGTTTGATACATTGATTATCACGGGTCCGAACACCGGTGGTAAAACGGTTGTTTTAAAAACCCTCGGACTTTTTTGCCTGATGGCTCAGGCGGGGCTGCATATTCCTGCGGCGGAGGGGAGCGAATTATCCGTATGCGCGGACATATTTGCGGATATCGGCGATGAGCAGAGCATTGAACAGAGCTTGTCCACCTTTTCATCGCATATGAAGAATATAGTAGAGATTTCCCAAAAGGTGACCGAGGGCTGTCTTGTGCTTTTTGATGAGCTTGGCGCGGGAACAGACCCGACCGAAGGAGCGGCGTTGGCAACCGCGATAATAGAGGACTTCAGAAGTGCGGGGGCAAAAATCGCGGCAACAACGCATTACAGCGAGCTAAAGCTCTACGCGCTTACCGCTAAAGGAATCGAGAACGCCTCGTGCGAGTTTGATGTGGCAACGCTCAGCCCTACGTACAGGCTTCTTATAGGTGTTCCGGGGCGCAGTAATGCGTTTGCCATTTCGGAAAAGCTTGGGCTTCCGAAGAGGATTATAGAAAGCTCAAGAAATATGCTGTCGGACGAAAATATCAGATTTGAAGATGTGCTTTCAAAAATAGAGGATAACAGAATTTCGGCAGAGAAAAATTCTGAAGAGACAGCCAGATTGCGCGCCGAAACAGAAAGGCTTAAAGCCGAGCTTGCCGCCGAGCGTGACAAAATAGAAAAACAAAAGGATAAAATTTATGACAGGGCGAGAGAAAAAGCGGAAAAAATAATCTTAAGGGCGCAAGATGATGCGGACAGACTGCTTGAAGAGCTTCGCGAGGCACAAAAGGCGCGCGACGAGAAGGACGCTCTTCGTCAGATTCAGGAACTGAAACGCGAGCTTGGTCTTAAAATAAAAAATAATAAGTCTCCTAAGCAGAAAAAAGCATCTGCGGCAAAGGGAGCGGGGGTTAATCTTAATTCGCTTAAACTCGGTGCAGAGGTAATGATTAACGATTTGGGTGACAAGGGAAGCGTGCTTTCGATTAACAAAAAGGATAAGACAGCCGTGGTTCAGGTTGGAATAATGAAGATTACCGCACGTGCAGACAATATGACGCTTGCGGAAGAGGAAGAGGGCAAAAGGCCCGAGAGGTATACAAAAAAAGCGGCTGTGTACGGAGGAGGGCTGAGGCGCGAGTCGGTTAAATCAGAAGTGGATTTAAGGGGAATGACTCTTGAAGAGGCAGAGATGGAAACGGATAAGTTTTTGGATGAATGTGCGATGGCGGGGCTTAAGACCGTCAGCATAATCCACGGCAAGGGTACGGGAACTCTGCGCAGCGGGATTCAGAATATGCTTCGCCGCCACCCTCACGTAAAAAGTTTCCGCCTCGGCAAGTACGGCGAAGGCGAAAACGGAGTCACCATAGCCGAGTTAAAATAAAAAAAGCCCCGCGTATTTGCGCGGGGCTTTTAGATTAGTCATCATCTGTGTTTTACAAATGCTTCGATACGGTTTAAGGCTTCATTTATGCTATCGATTGAATAGGCATAAGAACAGCGTATAAATCCTTCGCCGCTTTCGCCGAAGGCGTTGCCGGGTATAACCGCGACCTTTTTTGATTTAAGGCATTGTTCGCAAAACTCCTCTGATGAAAGACCCGTGCTTTGAATCGAGGGAAAGGCATAAAATGCCCCGAGGGGTTCAAAACAGTCAAGTCCCATATCGTTAAAACCTTTAACGATAACGTGGCGGCGCATATCATACTCTCTGCGCATCATTTCTATGTCCTCGTCGCCGTTTTTCATTGCCTCTATAGCGGCAAACTGTGCCGTTGTCGGCGCAGACATAATGGCAAACTGATGAACCTTTGTCATTATTTTTATGATTTCGGGATGGGCGCACGCATAGCCGAGACGCCAGCCCGTCATAGCAAATGCCTTTGAAAAGCCGCTTACCAGAATCGTGCGTTCGTACATATCGGGTATCTGTGCGATGGAGAAGTGCTTCTTATCGCCATATGTAAGTTCGGCATAAATCTCATCCGAGAGCACAAGTATATCGGTACCCTTTAAAACTTCAGCTATTTCCTCAAGATCCTGCTTGTCCATTACTCCGCCTGTGGGATTGTTGGGAAAGGGCAAGACGAGCAGCTTTGTTTTTGGTGTAATCGCAGCCTTTAACTCATCGGCGGTCAGCTTAAAATTATTTTCGGCTTTTGTCTGAATCGTTACAGGCACGCCTCCGGCAAGGCAGGTAATAGGCTTATAGCAGACAAAGCTCGGTTCGGGTATAATTACTTCATCTCCCGGCTGAACAAGCGAACGAATGCAAAGGTCTATCGCTTCGCTTCCGCCGACGGTGACAAGCACCTGCGACAATCCGTCGTATTTAAGCGAAAAACGTCGGTTTAAATAATTGCAAATTTCAATGCGAAGTTCTTTAAGACCCGAGTTTGAAGTATAGTAGGTCATTCCCTTTTCAAGCGATGATATACCCTCATCGCGTATGTGCCAGGGCGTTACAAAGTCGGGTTCGCCCACACCGAGAGATATTGCGTCTTCCATCTCTGCGGCAATGTCAAAAAATTTGCGTATGCCGGAAGGCTTAATCTCATAAGCGGTGCGGTTCATAAGTTTTTGAAAATCAAGACTCATAAGGACAGAACCTCTCTTTCGTCACGGCTGGGCTTGCAGCACACGATGCCGTCATATTTATAACGTTTGAGGACAAAGTGAGTAGCAGTACCGACAACCGATTCCATCGATGCGAGGTGTTCGGATACAAACAACGAAATTTCGCGGATATTCTTACCCTGAACGGTTATACCAAAGTCATAGCTTCCGCTCATAAGGCTGACTGTTTTAACCTCGGGGAACTGATATATTCTCTCTGCGATTCTGTCAAAACCGCTGCTTCTCTGCGGAGTAACTTTAAGCTCGATATAAGCCGCAACTGCATCCGAACCGTATGCCTTATCCCAATTTATATGCGCGCCGTAGCCCAATACAACGCCGTCGGCCTCCATTTTATCGATAATTTCGGCGACTTCCGTCATAGGCATATTAAGCATAGTTGACATTTGCTCAAGAGAACGGCGGCAATCGTCGTGCAAAAGCGCCAAAACCTTTTCACTCTTTTTGTTAGAATCGAAATCAGACATAGTTAAACCTCCAAATTAATGCGTAAACTTACGCAGAATACTTATTTTATCATATCATTTTTTTATTAATCAGTCAATAGCCGTTATCATATTGTAAGATAAATGTAATTACCCGAGATGCTTCATAGAACGAATATCGATGGTCTGCGACTTGTAGCCTTCAAGATAATCAAGCATCTCGTTATAATCCGTAAAGAATTTATAAAGCTCAAGTGTATCGTCTTTCATAAAGCCGCCCGCCGCCGCGTGGGTCATAAGCCGCGAAATATCGTCATAATAGCCTTTAAGATTTAAGACCGCGATTGCCTTTTGATGACGGTTCAGCTGCTTTAATGTAAGAATTTCAAAAAACTCTTCAAATGTGCCGACACCGCCCGGGGTTACAATAAACGCATCGGAGCGTTCTTCCATAATGCGCTTGCGCTCGCGCATTGTTTCCGTAAAAATCATTTCGGTGCATTTATCGTAAAGCACACCGTCTACTTTAAAAAATGTCGGCGAGACACCTATAA
>USLC01000094.1 GCA_900555375.1 uncultured Eubacteriales bacterium | reverse complement strand
TTATCTATTCTTTCAACGCTTAATTCGCTTTCCAAAATAACCTTTGCTCCGCCCCCGCTCTCTATTGCACGCGCGTTATGCTCTTGATGATTATCCGTCACATAAGGCGATGGGACAAGCACCGCGGGTTTTCCGATTGCCGTAAGCTCTGCAAGTGTGCTTGCTCCCGCCCTTGACACAACCAAATCCGCCGCATTCATTGCAATATCCATATCATATATATATTCGCTTATTTTAATATCAGGGAAGCTGCTCAGATTAACTCCGTTATCCGAAAAACGCTTCATCACTTTATCATATTGATTAAGCTTTCCCGTTCCCATCAAAATATTGTATTTTCCGCTGCTTGCAACGCTGCAAATCCAGTCTGCCATCGCCGCATTAAAATCACGTGCGCCCAGGCTTCCGCCGAATATAACTATAAACGGTCTTGAATCAAGCTTAAGCCTGCGTCGTGCCGCAAACGAATCTACATTCAGTATCGAAGGGCGGACAGGATTGCCCGTATACACAACCTCTCTTGCCTTTGGTATATACTGCTTTGCCGCCTCTATTCCGACAGCGACCTTATCCGCATATCTTGAAAGGATTTTAACCGTTATCCCCGGAAAAGCGTTCGATTCGTGTACAAATGTCGGAATCTTCATCTTCGCAGCCGCATAAAGAACGGGACCGCATACGTATCCGCCCGTACCCACAACTATATCGGGCTTAAATCTTTTAATTATTTTTTTGGAAGCCGCAACCGCGGCGGGAAGCTCTGCAACGGTTTTAACCGTGCCGAAGCTGAGCTTTCTTTCAAATCCGTGAACCTTTATCAAATCAAGCGGATATCCGCTCCGCGGAATTAATCCGACTTCAAGTCCCTCTGCCGTTCCGACAAAGCGTGCCTCAAAATCGCCGCATATATCTTTTAAATGATTGGCGATGGCAAGTGCAGGATTTATATGCCCTGCCGTTCCTCCGCCGGAAAACAATACTTTCATATTTATCCCCCTTAAATCGGCAGCTTACTCTGCCGCGACACATTAAGCACAATACCCATCTCGGTCATCGTTATCGCAAGAGCGGTTCCGCCGTAGCTGAAAAACGGCAGGGGCATACCCGTTACCGGAATCGAGGCGGTTACAACCGCGATATTTATTGCCGCCTGAAGGCACACAATTCCCACTATTCCGACTACCAGAAGCATTCCGAAAAGGTCGGGTGCCTTCATTGCTATCTTTATGCCTCTTATAAGCAGAACCATAAACAAGGCCACAAGCAGAATTGCGCCTATCAGTCCAAGCTCTTCGCACAGAACCGAAAATATAAAGTCGTTGTGCGGTTCGGGCAGAGACTGATACTTTTGTCTGCTTTGACCGAGACCCACGCCGAATATTCCGCCCGAGCCGATTGCGTAAAGCGACTGAACTATCTGCCATCCGCTTCCCCTCTTATCGGCAAACGGGTCTAAAAAGCTTGTAACACGCGCCATTCGATAAGGCTCTACTATTACAAGCGCCACAACTCCCACAACTACCGGAATCGCGCAGATTCCGAAATGCTTAAGCGGAACGCCCGCCACAAAAAGCATAAGTACGATTGTTAAAAAAATCAGAATTATACACGAAAAATGCGGCTCAAGCGCAAGAAGTACGGCGTATATGCCAAATATAACAATATAGGTAAACAGACCCGTTTTAAAATGTTTAAGGTCGCGCTGCCCCGACTCTCTTCCGAGGCTGTAGGCAAACAAAATAATTATCGCTATTTTTGCAAGCTCTGACGGCTGAAATCCAAAAAGCCACCGCGTTGCTCCGTTTACGTTTGTACCAAGTCCCGCAATTACCAAAAGCAGCAAAACACCCGTCACGAGATATAACACTCCCGCAGGTTTGCCGCCGTATCTGTGATAGTCAATCTGCGATGTAATCAGCATTCCGATGCCGCCGAAAACAATCCAGCCCGCCTGACGTCTGACAAAGAAAAACGCATTGTTATATGTCGCATATGCTTTTGCGCTGCTTGCGCTGAAAAGCATAATTATTCCGTATGCAACAAGCAATATTACAACCGCAAGAAATATATAGTCGGGCGCGCCCTTAACCGGATTTATCCACGCCCGCAGTCTTTCTGCCGATGAACCCTGCTTCTTTCTACCTTTTACGCTGCCGCTTCGTGCAGAGCTTCGCGTCCGCGGATTTCGTCTGTTGTAATATTCTCTGCTATCCATACAGAAGCCTCCTATTTATTATCCGAAGAAGTACATAAGTCCGCACATTAAAACAGTTACCAATGTGAAAACCGTAACTATCTTCGTTTCCTTCCAGCCGCACATCTCAAAATGATGATGAATCGGACTCATTTTAAATATTCTTTTACCCGTTGTTTTATAAGAAATTACCTGAAGTATAACCGAAAGTGATTCGATTACATAAACAAGACCCACTATCAGAAGCGCCAGCGGCTGTTCAAGCAAAATTGCCATTCCGCATACCGCTCCGCCCAGAAACAGCGAACCCGTGTCGCCCATAAAGACCTTTGCGGGATATCTGTTATATAACAAAAATCCAAGCAAGCCGCCCACAATAACGGATGCGAACAAAGCGACCGACTGATTCGGGAACTTTCCCGAATCCGCAAAAAGCGCAAAGAAAAGTGCCACAACTATAGTAATACAGGTTGCAAGACCGTCAAGTCCGTCTGTCAGATTAACGCTGTTAACCGTTGCAAGAATAACCAGCGCCGCAAAAGGAATAAACGCTATTCCTATATTCAGTTCAACCGAGGTAAACGGAATTTTCACAATCGGGGCAACCCCCTCGCCGAAAATAGCCCAGCAAACAAAAGCCACCGCTGCTATTGTCTGAAGCAAAAACTTTTGTTTCGCTGTCAGTCCAAGGTTTCTTTTAAGTATAACTTTTATATAATCATCGATAAATCCGATTACCCCATAGGCCGCAGAGATAACCAAAAGCATAAGTATCTCTTTTCCCGCCGGGATATCGATTCCGCCGTATATCCCGCACAGATAACAAACCGCTGTCATAATAACTGTTGACGCAATGAATATAAGCCCTCCCATAGTCGGAGTGCCCGACTTCTTTGCGTGCCACTTCGGTCCCTCCTCGCGTATTTCCTGTCCGAACTTTAAGCGGTGCAGAATCGGAATCATTATCTTTCCGAGTATTGCCGCAAGCAAAAAGGCTCCTGCCGCTCCCAAAAACTTATAATTTATCACAAACATAAACTCCCACGCCTTCCACACGTATAATTATTTATTGTTTTCCATAAACTCAGCTATGCGCTCAAGCTTCATACTTCGCGATGCTTTTAAAAGCATAACGTCGTTTGGCTTTAATATATCATAAAGCTTTTCGGAAAGCTGCTCAATTGTATCAAACGAATATACCGCACCGTCACTCATTCCTGCCTTCTTTGCACCCTCGGCTATAAGCCTTGCCCTCTCTCCGACAGTTATAAGAACGTCAATTCCGTACTCATTTACCGCCTCTCCGACACCGCGGTGTGCCTCTGCCGAAATCGTGCCAAGCTCCATCATATCCCCGAGGCATGCAACCTTTCTGCCGCCGTTTGACAGCGACAGAACCTCAAGCCCCGACCTCATCGATGTGGGGTTTGCGTTATAGCAATCCATAATCACCGTATATTCGCCCATTTTAACTGCCTTTTGTCTCATTCCGTCAGGCGTAAATTCGCGGATACCCGTTATAATATCCTTTATCGGCACATTGTATTTAACGCCGACAATAATCGCCGCCAGCGCGTTATAAATATGATGCACCCCCGGTATCGAAATATTTACCTTGTACTCGCTTTCTTCATACTTAAATGTAAACTCGCTTCCGTCGGCATATGCTTTTATGTTTTGGGCAATTAAATCACACTTGGGATTATTCATTCCGAAGTAAATTGTTTCAAAGTCAAGCTTGCCGCTTACACTCCATAGCATATCGTTATCTCCGCAAAGAATAACGGTTCCGTCGTGGGGCAGCCCCTCTAAGATTTCAAGCTTTGCTTTTAAAATTCCCTCTCTGCTGCCAAGGTTCTCTATATGTGCCTCTCCCACGTTGGTGATGACCGCCGTTTCGGGTCGGACAGCCGCGGTAATCCTCGACAACTCGCCGAAGTGGTTCATTCCCATTTCTATTACGGCTATTTCGTGATTTTTATTCATTCTGAAAAGGGTATGCGGAACACCGATTTCGTTATTAAAGTTTCCCTCTGTTGCAAGGGTTTTATATTTTTGCGACAAAACGCTTGCTATCATACCGCGCGTCGACGTCTTGCCCACGCTGCCCGTCACGCCCACGACTCTGGGGTGGAACTGGCTGCGGTAGGTGGCCCCC
>USLC01000093.1 GCA_900555375.1 uncultured Eubacteriales bacterium | reverse complement strand
TTATTTATTTAAAATCGCATTAAATATTCTATCACATTATATCTTGTTTTGTCAATAACTTTCTTTATTAATTTGGGTTTTAAGACAAAAACCGAGCCTTAAATTCAGCTTTAAGGCTCGGTTTATCTCTCATTTATATCTTATTTTATATTAAAGATATTTTTTAACTTTATTCATTATCGGATAAAGAATCGCAAACGCCGCAACGCTCATCAGCCATTGAAGAGGTGATGATATAAACACGTTAAGCGCCGCTGCGAAGCCGTACATAAATATCTCGGGTATGAAATAGCCGAATATTACTATAAACAAGTCAATAAGCGCGGCAATGGCAACACGTCCCGCCGAGAACTTGTGTCCGAACAGGATTTTACCCGTTACCCAGCCCATAATAGCTTTGACAACAAAGGTAATCGGTATATACATCGGATATCCCGAGATAAGGTCTGCAAGCGCGTGTCCCACACCGCCGACAATTGCGCCCGTAAGCGGACCGAAAAACGCAGCGGCTATATATATCACGCTGTCGCCGAAGTGAACGTAACCCGTTGCCGTGGGGAAGTGCGGAAACATCGTAAGTACCGCCGCAAGTGCCGTAAGCATTGCTGTTCTGACTATCGTTTTTGTCCTTATGTTCATAATAATACTCACCTCATATTATATTCTTTTATTATTTTTCTTTATGTTTATTTCTTTCTTCTTCAAGAAGTTTTTCTACCTCTTCTTTTGTCTTTATGCTTAAAAACGAGAACGGCTTTGTAAGAGATTTTTCAATCAGCCCTATTCCTCTTTCACTGTTTCCGAGTTTTATAAGAACCTGTCCGTATCCGTAGTATGCCTCGGGGAAGCGCGGCTCGGGATCGCGGTTAATCAGTTCTTCGTAAACCTCTGCCGCTTTGTCATACTCGCCGCATATCGCATAGCAATCCGCAAGGTTATCCGCGATTATATTATCGTCTTTATTATAATCGTACGCCTCTTCGTTAAAGCGTTTTGCCTTTTCCTTGTTTTCGCCAAGATTATACAAAATTCCGAGGTTCTGGTAAATCTGTGTGTTCTTATAGCCGCTTTCAAAAACCTCTTCAAGCTCTTCCGTTGCCTCATCAAGGCTTCCGCTCTTCCAAAGCGCAAGCGCGATAAGGTTTTTAAGCTGATTTCTCTGCGCGCTTCCCCTTGCCGTAAGCGGAAGAAGCCCCCTCAGCTGAACCATCGCCTCCGGAACGTGTCCGCAGCGAAGCAGCACGTACCCGTACAGCTCTTTGTTTACCACGTTTAGGTTTCCTACCCTGTCGGCTATTTTGAATATCTTCAGTGCGCCCTCATAGTCGCGCTTGTTATACTTGATTTTTGCAAAAAATGCAACGATGTTTGCCCTTTTTACCACAATAACTATCAGCACCGCGCACAAAATTATCCGCCATAAATCCATTCCGAATATCTTCATCTGCTCTGCCCGTCCTTTAAATTAATACAAATTGTTGACCGTCCTCGGATAAGGCAGAACGTCACGGATATTGCCCATACCCGTAAGATACATAATCGCCCTTTCAAACCCGAGTCCGTATCCCGCGTGCTTTGTTCCGCCGAATCTGCGCAGGTCGAGATAATGACCGTAATCCTCTTCTTTAAGTCCAAGTTCTTTCATTCTTGCCTCAAGAACGTCCATTCTCTCTTCTCTCTGGCTTCCGCCTATAATCTCGCCTATGCCGGGGACAAGGCAGTCCATAGCCGCAACGGTTTTTTGGTCGTCGTTAAGACGCATATAAAACGCCTTTATCTCCTTGGGATAATCGGTTACGAAAATCGGCTTTTTGAAAATCTCTTCCGTCA
Source organism: uncultured Eubacteriales bacterium (assembly GCA_900555375.1). Lineage (GTDB taxonomy): Bacteria > Bacillota > Clostridia > Monoglobales > Monoglobaceae > UMGS1820. Next base: position 2,591 of record USLC01000093.1, on the reverse strand, counting down.
GATACCTCTCGTGCTCGGTCTGCAAATCGCAGCCCCACTCGACGGGATATTCAAAATCCTTGCCGCTGTTTTTAAGAAGCTCTATCGCCTCCGTATACGTCACTCTGCCGAAGTCGTTTGACACAACGTTGTTAAGTCTGTCAAGCAAGCCCTTGTCAACAAAGCTGTTGAAGAACTTCATCTCCTCGGGCGCGTTTTTAAGCACGTAGTTTATCACATATTTAAGCATATCCTCTGCCAGCTTCATATCATCCTCAAGGTCGGCAAAGGCTATCTCGGGTTCTATCATCCAGAACTCTGCCGCGTGCCGCGTGGTATTTGAGTTCTCGGCGCGGAAGGTCGGGCCGAAGGTATAGATATCGCCGAAAGCCATCGCAAAATCCTCGCCCTCAAGCTGACCGCTGACCGTCAGCGAGCTCTCGCGTGAGAAAAAGTCTTTTGTATAATCAACTCTTCCGTCCTCTGTCTTTGGCACGTTCTGCAAATCCAGCGTGGTAACGCGGAACATCTCGCCCGCGCCCTCGCAGTCGCTGCCCGTAATCAGCGGGGTGTGAACATATACAAAGCCGCGTTCGTTAAAGAACTTGTGTATGGCATACGCAGTAAGCGAACGCACGCGAAATACCGCCGCAAATGTGTTTGTACGCGGTCTGAGATGCGGAATCGTGCGGAGATACTCAAACGAATGCCTCTTCTTCTGAAGCGGATAGTCGGGGGGGCTTGCCCCCTCAATCACAACTTCCGACGCCTTTACCTCAAACGGCTGCTTTGCCTCGGGCGTAAGCACAAGCGTGCCCTTTACCCTCAGTGCCGCGCCCACGTTAAGCTTTGAAACCTCGGCAAAATTCTCAAGCCCGTCTGCCTCGATTACAATTTGCAGGTTTTTAAAGTACGAGCCGTCGTTAAGCTCTATAAACCCAAAGTTCTTTGAAATACGGAGGGTTCTCACCCAGCCGTTGACCTCTGTTTCGGCTCCGTCACACGGTTTGCCCGTAAACAACTGTTTTATCTTCATCTTTTTCCTCCCGTCACTGTCTTTGACTGATTATTTTTGGTTTTATTAATATTCTTTGACCAGCTCAGCTCTTGCGTAGCCGCGGCTGTATTCCACATCGGATATATAAAAGCCTCTGCCGTAGTAGAATCTTATAAGCGCCGTCACTTTTGAGCAGGTGTGAAGCCTAAGCGTTTTAACGTTGTTTTCTTTCATCACCTTATCCACTACCTTCATCAAAATCTTGCCTATTCCGTTGTTGCGGTTGCTGCTTGCCACGGCAAAGCGGCTGAGATACGCCTCGTTATTCGGCAAAAGCTCGATTCTTACCGCTCCCACGGGCTCGTCATCTATCCGCACAACAAAGACGTTTTTTGTTTCTATATCGCGTCTGATATCGTCATACGTCTCCGTAAGCGCCTCTATATTATAGTCAAGCCCCGCCATCTCGCAATACTTCAAAAATGCATCGTGGGTGATTTTATGAATGGCAGGTATGTCCTCTTCCGTTGCGGACTTTACTTCAAATGCATAAAAGCTGTTTTCCATTTTTATCACTTCCGTTCAGAATTTGCCCTTGAATTTTCGGTATATCAGATACCGCCCATAACCGCCGCCATAACCGCCTTTTGAGCGTGCAGACGGTTCTCTGCCTCGTCGAATATAACCGAGCGCGGCCCGTCTATTATATCCTCTGTCACTTCATAGCCGCGGTAAGCGGGCAGACAGTGAATAAATATGCTGTCGTCCTTTGACTTTGAAAACAGCTCTCCGTTAATCTGATAGTCCTTAAATATTTTAATTCTTTCGGCTTTCTCTGCCTCTTGTCCCATACTTACCCAAGTATCGGTGCAGACAACGTCCGCGTCCTTCATTGCCTCTTCGGGGTCGTACGTTACGACTATATTGCTGCCCGTCTCCTTTGCGTCGCTTACGGCGTTTTGAACTATCTCGCCGTCGGGCTCGTAGCCTTTGGGCGTTGCCACAGATATATCCATACCAGCCTTTGCGCAGCCGTATAACAGAGAGTGCGCCATATTATTTCCGTCGCCGATATAGGCAAGCTTAAGCCCCTCAAGCCTTCCCTTATGCTCGTACACGGTCATAAGGTCTGCCATAACCTGACACGGGTGCAGAAGGTCGGTCAGCCCGTTGATAACGGGGACGCTTCCGTACTTTGCAAGGTCAAGCACGTCTTGGTGCGCGTATGTTCTTATCATAATACCGTCTACAAATCTGCTCATAACATTGGCGGTATCGTATATGCTCTCTCCTCTGCCCAGCTGAATATCGTGCGAGCTTAAGAATATCGGATATCCGCCCAGCTGATACATTCCCGTTTCAAATGAAATTCTTGTTCTGGTTGACGATTTTGTAAATATCATTCCCAAAACCTTTCCCTTAAGAATCGGGTGCGGAATCCCCATTTTTGTTTCCTTTTTCAGCCTAAAGCCCAAATCCATTAAATGCTTAAACTCGTCCGTGGTTATATCGTGAATACTTATAAAATGTTCAAGACTCATTTTAAACTTCCTTTCTTTTTTCTTTTTTGTATTGTTTAGCCGTTTGTAAATATCTGAAAAGATATATTTCAAGC
>USLC01000092.1 GCA_900555375.1 uncultured Eubacteriales bacterium | reverse complement strand
CCGCCATGCGGCAGACGACAGCTTTGGTCTGGTTGCACTTTGCTCAATCGGGCCTGTCCTTGCTGTGCTTATCCTCGGGTTCTTCTATCCAAAGACAAATTCCGCATCGGAAATAACAAGGGCATATTATGCCACCACCCCGGAAATCGGGCGTGCATACTTAAAGGCTATTCCTTCAAGTATGAAGGAGATGGCTGTTTCTCTGCTGCCTATCGTTGCAATATTTATTCTTTTTCAATTATTCTCTCTTAAGCTTTCAAAAAGAAACCTCATAAAAATTTTAGTGGGTATTTTATATACATATTTCGGTCTTGTGCTTTTTCTGACCGGCGTAAACGTAGGCTTCTCGTCACTCGGGACAGTTCTCGGCGAGGAAATCGCAAAAAGCTCGGTAAAATGGCTTCTTATTCCTCTGTCAATGCTCCTCGGCTGGTTTATCATATCGGCAGAGCCTGCGGTAGCCGTACTTGAAAAACAGATTGAAGAAGTAAGCGCGGGGGCGATATCGGGCAAATCCGTTAAAATAAGCCTTTCCGTTGCAATATCACTCGCAATGGGAATCTCTATGCTTCGCGTTATGACGGGCATTTCACTTTTGTACTTTTTGATTCCGGGCTACGCGGCCGCGCTTATTTTGTCATTTTTTGTTCCCGATATTTATACCGCCATTGCATTTGACTCGGGCGGAGTTGCATCGGGACCTATGACATCTACCTTTATGCTTCAGTTTGCAATAGGCGCCTGCAGCGCCCTGGGCGGAAACACCCTGTCCGACGCTTTCGGAATCGTTGCCGTTGTTGCTATGCTTCCGCTTATCTCGATTCAGGTAATGGGCTTTATAAGCAAAATTAAGACCGCCAAAAACCACTCCGCTGACAAAGAGGCATTACTTTACGGCGACTATGATATTGTTGAACTATGGGAGGATGAGGCTGCTTGAATTACGTAATTTCAATCTGTGACTTAAAATCGCTTAAAACGCTTACCGATATCTGTAAGGAACTTAACCTTGCAATGACATCTGTCTTTCGCGCTAAGGGAACGGCTGTCAGAAGTATGCTTGATATCCTCGGAATAGAAAGCACAAACAGGCGGGTTGTAATGACCGTGGCGAGCCGCGAAAAAACAAAGGAACTGATATCTCTTCAAAAAGAAAAAATGTTTATCGGCGTACCGGGACACGGTCTGGTTGTCGCCGTTCCAATAAAAAGTATCGGAGGTGGAAAAACCGTGCCTTACTTAAATAACGGAGACGCTTCGGCTGCATACAGTCCGAAGTTCAACTTATCCTATGAGCTTATCGTGGCAATAGCCAACGAGGGCAGAACCGATATGGTAATGAACGCCGCCAGAAGCGTCGGAGCAAAAGGCGGAACCGTTCTTCACGGAAAGGGAACCGGCGGCGAAAACGAACAAAAGTTTTTTAAAGTGTCTATTGCCCAGGAGAAAGAGGTAATACTTATTTTATCCGAGGCAAAACAAAAATCGGCGATTATGAAAGCAATACTTGAAAAGGCAGGACCCGATACCGAGGCAGGAACCGTTGTTTTCTCTCTCCCCGTGAGCGAGGCGGCAGGTTTTGGCATTTTAGAGCAGGCATAAAACTATTTATATAAAGAAAGTGAATATATGAAGAATAAAAAAGCCTCTTTCACGGCACAAAATACAATCGGATATTCAGCAAATCCCGACACAGGGCTAAACGACTTACAGGTCAGCGAAATGATAAAAAACGGACAAACCAACAAACTTCCGTCCGATGACCAATACTCGATACCGAAAATCGTTGCAAAGAATGTATTTACGTACTTCAATCTGATATTCTTTATCTTCGCGGCAGCCCTTATCACGCAGCATTCCTATAATCATCTTGCGTTTCTCGGCGTAATATTTTCAAATACGGTTATAGGAATCGTACAGGAAGTGCGCTCAAAAAGAATATTAAGCAGGCTTACTCTTGTATCGTCGCCATCCTCAAAGGTTGTCCGCGGCGGCAATGAGTATTCTGTAAAAAACGATAATCTTGTGCTTGGCGACATAATAATTTTAGAAAGCGGAAATCAAATCCCCGCGGACGCAACCGTTTGCAGCGGTGAAGTCTATGTAAATGAGGCGCTTGTAACGGGCGAGGCGGATGAAATAAAAAAAGCCGAGGGCGATAAGCTGCTGTCGGGCAGCTTTGTCGTCTCGGGCTATTGCCGCGCACGGCTTGACGCGGTAGGCGCAGACTCATTTGCGGCAAGGCTTTCCGCAGAAGCCAAAAAAACTAAAAAACGTCAGCGTCCCGGAATGATGAAGTCGCTTAACATATTGATTATGATAATCGGAATAATTATAATTCCGTTCTCGGTTATTATGTTTATGAATCAGCACCAAACCCTTAACCTTTCCGTTAAAGAAAGCGTTGAAAACGCAGTTGCTTCCTCTCTCGGAATGATACCCGAGGGCTTGTATCTGCTTACAAGTATTGCGCTTGTGGCAAGCACAATACGCCTTGCCAAGGGAAGCACGCTTGTTCACGATATGAAGTGTATAGAAAGCCTTGCGCGTGTTGACCTTATTTGCGTTGATAAAACGGGAACAATAACCGAGCCCGATATGAAAGTAAACTCTGTTCTGCCGCAGAGCAGCGATAAGACAACAGCTGACAAAATCAGAGATTTTGTGTTTGGTATGGAAACCGACAATGTAACCCAAAAGGCAATAAAAGCCTATTTTGAGAATACCGAGGTTCAAAACAAAGTAATACAAAGAAAAGAATTTTCATCTGTTTACAAGTTCAGCGCGGCAAAGTTTGAAAACGGTGATGTTTACGTACTCGGCGCACCCGAAGTACTGCTTGGGAAGGATTACGGCGCATACAAAAATAATCTCGATACGCATTTTGCCGCAGGGGAAAGAGTGCTTTTATTCGGCAAACCCAAAATCCCGAGCGATGGCGAAAAGCTTTTTGACGACGCCCCGATTGATATAAAAATTGTTCCGCTTGCATTCATAACTCTTTCAAATCCAATCCGCGAGAACGCCGCAAAGACCTTCCTCTATTTTGAAAGCCATGGTGTTGACGTAAAAGTTATATCGGGCGATAACGCAAAAACCGTTTCATATATCGCCTCACGCGCAGGCATCAAAAACGCGGGCAAATATATAGATTTATCCACCCTTACCGATGAAGAGGTTTCATCAGATAAAATGCTTGAATACTCTGTCTTCGGCAGGGTTAGCCCAACCCAAAAACGGCTTCTTATCCGAAATTTTAAAAAAGCAAAACACACCGTTGCAATGACGGGCGACGGTGTAAATGACGTTCTTGCTCTGAAAGACGCGGACTGCAGTATCGCAATGGCATCCGGAAGCGACGCCGCCGTAAGCGTTGCGGATCTTGTTCTTGTAAACTCTGACTTTGCAAATATGCCGCGCGTTGTGGATGAGGGCAGACGCGTTATAAATAATATCGAAAGAACAGCGTCACTCTTTCTTGTAAAAAATATATTCTCGTTTATTATGACGCTTATTTCAATTTTTGCGGTGACGTACTATCCGCTTAAGCCCGTTCAGATTTCGCTTGTGTCAAGTATGATGATTGGTATACCGTCATTCTTTCTTGCACTTGAGCCGAACAAAAACCGTGTTGAGGGCAAATTTTTAAGAAATGTGCTCTGTCGCGCTTTTCCCTCTGCTTTTTCTGCCGTTATTTTAGTTGCGGCGTGGCTTATGATATCGTCCGCATTTAGTATAGACTATGCAAAAATCACTACGGTTTCCTGTATGATTTACGGCTTTGCATCATATATGATGCTGTTTAAAACCTGCCGCCCGTTTAATATACGGCACGGAATTTTATTTGCCCTGATGGGAATCGGTTATGTAAGCTGTACTGTTCTTCTGCCGTGGTTCTTCGACTTTACAAGGCTTGATATCGGCTGCTTTATAATTACGATTCTTTTGATTTTGCCCGCATATCCGCTGCAGCTCGGCTTTCAAAAGCTTCTTTCGCTTTTGTTCCGCAAAAGAAGCTGACACGCCCGTGTTTACATTTTATCATACTTTTCGTTTTTAAGACATACATTTAAACGAGGTGATAAAAATGTTTGTTTCAATTAAGGGCAGAACAATAATATACAGCTTTGCCGCGCTTCTTGCGATATCCGTATCGGCAGTCTGCATATCTTTAAAGGAAGTGCACGACAATATGGACTATGCTCTTCCCTCCTCTGCGGTTGAAAGCAAAAATATTCTGATTGATGCGGGTCACGGCGGTTTTGACGCCGGCGCATCCGACAACGGAATATCGGAAAAAGATATTAATTTAAGCGTTGCAAAAGAACTTAAAAAACTTATTGAAGATAATGGCGGAAAGACCGCAATGACGCGCGAAGGAGATGTCTCGACCGCCGATGAGAATCGCAGTGACGGAAGTTCTGCAAAAAAATCCGACCTGCGCCGCCGCCGAGAAATGATA
>USLC01000091.1 GCA_900555375.1 uncultured Eubacteriales bacterium | reverse complement strand
CAGCCGTAGCAGCATATGTCAAGATAAACGCCGCCGCCGAACTTCTGCTTGTGCCACCAGGTCTTGCTTCTCTGTTCGTCTGTCATCTCTTCGGCATTTTCGCTTACACCTCTGTGCTTTGCTCCTTTACCCAATGGACCTGTATGTCCGTTGATGTAGCGGAGTTTAAGCGGCTTCCCTACTATTTGTGCGTCAAGTGCCGACTTCATCTGATGAATGTATGGTCTCCAGACTACCGGCCAGTTCACAACCGCCTCTATCTTATACTTATCAACACTTGCCTTTATTTTCTTTGCCTCATCATAACTTACCGCTATCGGTTTTTCTATTGAAACGTTAATACCGCGCTTTGCACACTCTTCAACCACTTCGGGCTTCATACAATTCTCGGTCATAATGAATGCTATGTCGGGCTTTATATCGTCAAGCATTTTGCGATAATCATCATATATATTTTCACAATAGTTTTTTGAGACGTTCTCCATGTTCCATTTAGCCGTATATCTCAAGTCGGGAATCTCTTCTGTCCCCGACTTTACATCCGCCGCTCCCACAAGCTCAAACTCAGGCTGTTCGCTGATATACAGTGCCACCTCATTTACGTGCATATGTGCAAAACCTATTATTACAGCTTTTATCATTGTTATACCCACCTTTTACTTCGTTAGTTCAGACACATTTATTTCTCTTTTCAACTCTGCCGATTTATAGAACAACTCAAGTATTCTCGCTGTATTTATCGTTTCTTCGGGCTTTACTATAGGCTCGGCTTCACCTCTCAAAACCTTGCGCAAATTATCTGCAATATACATATGCCCGAAAAACGGCGTATCATACGGGCACTTTTCGGTTTCAAGAAGTTTTTCTCCGTTTTCGCCAAAGTATATTTTTCCCGACGGCAGGTCGATTCCCGCCTTTCTGCTTACAAGGCGAATGTCCGAACTCTCGGGCATATTTGCCGCCCACGCGACTTTAAAGCTTACCTCTGCTCCGTTTTCAAAGCTTAACATTCCGCACGAAAAGTCTTCAACGTCCATCTCATCGGGATTAAACTGCCTTTGATTATGAACCTCACCCGTCAGCGCGCCGCTCGATTTAAGCGAACCGATTTCGCTTTTATGATTCTGCATTGCTATTCCGTTTACGGATTTTATTCTCGGGTTTCCCATAAGCCACAAAAGCGCGTCCAGCATATGAACGCCTATATCCACAAATGCGCCGCCGCAGCTTATTTTTTTCATATGAAAGGTTCCCCATGTGGGGATTCCTCTTCGTCTGACTCTTGAAAGCTCAGCGTAATATATCTCATCAAGATTGCCTTCATCTATAAACCGTTTTGCCGCAAGTCTGTCAGGAGTAAAGCGCATACTCTGGCACGCCATAAGAAGCCTGCCGTTTTTCTTTGCCGTATCAAACATCTCCTTTGCGTCGGCATATGTAAATGCAAGCGGCTTTTCGCAAAGCACATTTACGCCGTGGTTTAATGCCATAAGCGTGTACTCTTTATGAAAGCAGTTCGGCACGCAAACCGACACAAGATCGGGTTTTTCCTTTTCCAGCATTTCTTCCGCATTTTTGTAAAAATTCGGTATGCCGTGCCTCTTCGCCGTTTCTTTTGCCGCTGTCTCGTTAATATCCGATACTGCCGAAATAAAAAAGTCATCGCCGAAATTTCTGTACGCCGGTATATGCGCGGAATTTGCAATCATTCCGCAGCTTATTATACAAACCTTAATCAAGTAAATCCACCTCCTTTAAAAAGCCTAATGTCGCGCTGTCATCTTTTGTTGCTCTGTATTCAAGACCGATATATCCGTCGTACGGCAGCTTGTTTATTTCATTTAATATACCTACATAATCCACATTGCCCGTCCCCGGTTCGTGTCTGCCCGGCGAGTCTGCAACGTGAAAGTGCCCTATCAAATCTATATTTTCTTTTATATCATCTATAGAAAAATCGCCCATCATATTCTGATGATAGATATCATACAGCATTTTGATATTCGGGCTGCCAACCTTTCTCAAAAGCTCAAAAACAGGTCTTGCATATGGCATTGAATACCCCTTTCTGTCAATGTCATTAAGCGGCTCGATTATCAGGGTTACATCTTCACTTTCACATATCGGCTTTGCCACATTTAAGCATTTTAAAACATTCTCTTCGCTGTAAGCCGCATTCTCCCCGATTAAAACTATCATCGCCGATGCACCAAGCTTTTTATAAACGGGTATGCTTTCCGAAAGTGCCGAAACAAACTCTTCCGCTCTGCCCGCATTGAGTATTCCCCTTGATAAATCGTAGGAAAGCACTTCATTTGTGCTGTCGATATTAAATATCGACAGCCGCATTTGATTTTCGTCAAGAATATTTTTTATCTTATCAACATCTTTATTTGTCCATTTCCAGAATTCAACGGTATCTATTCCGCACTTTTTAACTTCGTGCAATCTGTCATAAAAGTCAAACCCCGAAAACATCATATCTATGCAGCAGCTGACTTTGTTGTTTGGTTTGGCAGCATAATTAAACATCTAAATATCCTCTCTCTACCGTGTAAAACTTGCTCTCATCTTCGTAATTATCTTTTAATTCATACGAAATCTTCTCCCAATCGCTCGGTGCCGAACCAAAATCAGGTATGTCCATTAAAGCTCCGCCTTTTAGTGCCGATTGATGAGCGATAAGCCCCGGAATCATATAGCGCGCCGCATCCCACGCGTTATTCGGCGGCAGATTTCCGGTTGTTGCCGCTCTGACAAAATCGTCAACAAGGAAGGAGTGCGTATTATAGTGCGCAAACTTCGGCGTATTGCGGAAGTTTTTGGGAAGTCTGCTTCTGTCCTGAATAGGAGCAAACCCCTCTATATACTTAACCGAAATCGGGTCGCGGTTCATATCCATCGTACCGTTTTTTAAATCCTCGTTATACTCTATTGTATTTACGAGATTGCCTACATCCTCTATATACGGTTCTTTTCCGCTTGCTACACCTATCTGATACGTGTGCTTTGTCACCGAACATTCATAGGCAGCCTTTTCACCGTACATACAGGTTATGTAGGACGACGGCTTGTTTATTCCTACACGTCTGAACTCATTGATTCTTGCAATACCGCCCCCCGACATCTGAAAGATTGCTGTTTCGTTGCTGAACGGATTCTGCCAATTATTTTTTTCCTCGCCATATATATTATCCTCATGGTTATCCCTATAGCCCATACACGAAACTTTAAGTGCGTGTTCGTTTATCGCAGAAAACAGCATTGATATCGAATGAGTCGGGTAAAACATAGGCGGAATCCCCGCAACTCTTCTCCAGTTCGGTCCGCCCGAATGCTGAAAGTCGTGATACATTTCGCAGATATCGTGATAGTATTGTGACTCACCATACACAAACTTGCCCATTTCGCCGCTTTTATATTTTTCGCGGCAGTAAATCGCACAGGGATAATAGTAGCAGGTTTCTGCCATCATATAAATCTTGCCCGTTTCTTTTGACAATTTTATTATTTCCTCTATTTCTTCAACCGAGCAGCCAATCGGAACCGCGCTGATAACATTTTTACCCATTTTCATTGCCTTTGCAATCATCGGACCGTGCAGATGTCTTTGTGTATAAATTCCTATACAATCTAAATCGGGCGCATTTTCAAGCATATCCTCAAACGAAGAAAATCCACGCTTCAGATGATGCTTCTTCATAGATGCCTTTACCCTTTTTTCATCCAAATCCGCCACTACAACTTCTTCAACATCAGGATGAATATTAAAAAGCCTTATAAAATCATCAGAGAAATATCCAAGACCGACTATTCCTATTTTCATAATAAACCATCTCCATAATTCTTTTTAAATTTTGAGTATATTATATAACATCTTTCTTGCAAATTCTATTGATAAAATAATCTATTTGTTGTATAATATGAGCATAATAAATTCGGGCGGTGAAATTATGGATAAACAATTTTTTGTCAAAGAAATAAGAACAGATAAAACCCGCAAGTATAACTTTGGCGTGTTTTCGGGCAAGGTGGAAACGCCCGACACTTATATCTGCGAAAAGAATGACAAACCGTACTCTCGTTTTTTCTATGTAGTAAACGGAACTATCATCTTTGATGAAGGAACCAGCCGCGAAGTGCGTGTACCCGCGGGACATATCGCATACCTTCCAAATAACATAACTTACAAATCCAAGTGGCCCGCCGGCGGCACAGGAGAGTATATATCAATTAATTTTCAGCTTGATGAGATATATGTCAGTCTTCCCGATAGGATTTGTATTGCCGCGGCAGACAAAAACGGCTACTATCTTAATATGTTTAAAAAAATATATGATATATGGATAAAAGGCTCTATAGGCTATAAACTTGAAGTCTTGTCAGAATTATATAAGCTTTTATACAGTTTGGCAAATGACAGCGTAAGAAGCCGAACAAAAAAAGAACATCACACAATTTATAAGGGAAT